>CAIMTR010000255.1 GCA_903844415.1 uncultured Gammaproteobacteria bacterium | reverse complement strand
GGGGCTCAATGGGGGTGTTGTGTTCGACTTCCAAAGCGCTACCGCTACGCTAACACTTAATGCCACCCAAAATGGTTTGGCTACAACGTTTGTTAATGCAGCGGCCAATATACAGACAATTGCTTTGTCTGCAGCAGGCACCTTCACCACAAATTCAGCAATTGAGTCCTATACGAACCTAGGGGCTTCAACGGTGACCATCGCAGCGGGCCACACTGCGGTGAGTCTTGCTGGGGCATGGGGCAATAAAACAACAGTCGTTGTGGGCGGGCAAACCGTTACAGGCACGTGGTTTTTCAATCATGGCACAGACGAAATCATTGCTACAACCGGGGCCAATATTGCCGGTGTTAATAGCGGTAATGCCACCACCGCAGAAAGCATCACCCTAACTGGCGCTATCACCATGACGCCAGCACAGTTGACTAATTTCACTGCGCCAGGCGGCGCAGACTCGGTCACGCTGACAACCGCTGGAACTTTTACTGCAAATGCTGCTATTGAATCGTATATTTTAGCGAATGGAACAAATATGGTCTCAATAGGCGGGACCCAGTCAAAAAGCATCACCGGTGGCGCAGGCAAAGATACATTTAACGTTGGCGCTAACGACCGAGTTACCAATGGCAACAATTGGGCAATTGACTTCGGGGTTGATGCTACTTCCGATCAATTATTTGTGATGGACCAAGATACGAACCCTGCTCACGTCAGTCTAACGACTGTGACCAACTTCGATGTTGTAGACAATGATGTTATCCGGCTCTACACAGGGGCTGCAATGACGAGCGGATTTTTCTTATCCATACCGGCTGGCGGAAATTCTAATAAAGTCACCGACCTTTACACGCAAGGTTCGATTATTGAAATCACAGGATCCAATGTGGGCAATCTGGCCGATGATGCAGATGGTGGAGCTGTCGAACTTGCGATTATCGACGCAATAGGACATAGGCCAAGAAGTAATCAGACCTACGTGTTGTATGGCGGGGGCAATGCAGGCATTTATAATGTCCAGTTTAGTGGTGGCTGGACTCTGGATACACCCGGTCAATTACTTGTTGAGCATCTTATCACCTTGTTAGGGGTAGCTCCCGACTCGCTAGGGTTTACTCATTTCAACAGTGGCCAGGGCTTAAGCGATATAGTTGGCAAACATATAACCTTGACAGGCGCTGGGGCTGTTGCCGGTCAAACAGGTGCAACATCGAACACGTCAGTTAATGGTGCTGCTTCAGTTTCTGCCAATCTGACCGTAGACAGAGACACTGTGAGCTCCACAACTGCATTCTTGGTGGGCTCTACGATCGCTTCCGGCGACGGCAACAACATTAATAATGATTCATTGTATTTAAGCATCTCGCCCGCAGCGGCAAACGGTGCAGAAGGCACTTTAACTGCTGCCAACTTGGCTAACGTGACAGGCTTTCGCGAGATCAACCTGGCCAACTTTGTTAACAGCGCGGGCATCGTTAACGCCTACAATATAACGATCGCTAATGCCAACGTTCTTTTTAATGGGAATAATAAGCTTTGGGTCAACTCTGAAATGTCTGGCTTGTTGCATGACGGCACTTTGAGCGCGGCGCCTGGCGTGACATTCAATGCGGCTAGCCTTACTGGAGGTCGCGCACTCAGGTTCGCAGGTGCAGGCGCTATTGATGTAGTAACCGGCGGGACTGGTGGCGATCAAATTGATGGGGGGGCCGGTAACGACACCCTCTCTGGCAATGATGGTAATGACTATATAGCTGGCGGCTTAGGCGCTGACACTATTGACATGGGCGGGACAGGCATAGGCAACACTGATCAGGACTGGGTTGTCGTTGCACCTGAAGACACAGGCGTCGTTGTGGCTATAACTGGTTCAGTAACGGCGGGGCAAGCAATTGGCGCCTTGTCGTTTAATTCGACCGCAATGGATCTGGTTTCAGGCTTTGTTGGTCAATGGCACCAGGATAGTGTGTGGCTCCTTAAGACGGGGGAGTCCGCTTACACTGAATGGTTGACGAATCGAGCTTTTGATTCCCCCACGAAGTTCGCTGCTGGGGTACTCACCAACGGAAACACATGGGGCGCTAATAATGCTGGTCAAATTGCTGCGGTGCGTGGCAACAACGCGGCAGGTATTTTTACAGCTTCTAACACAGGCGCTGACACCGCACTGATTTGGGATAGCGACGGCACTGGGAATGGCGGTGATCGTTCTGCAATCATACTCGTGGGTAAATTTTGGACCACCACCAATTTCCCCACCTATAACTTTAATGGGCCCCAGCACGGTATTTTCTCCATGAATGGAGTCGCATGAGAACTACTGGTTACACGTTTTTTTCAAACACCAAATCCCACACTGCATGCCCTAAGCGTTGTCCGCGTTGCTCAAACTTGGTCGACGGACGCATAGGATCACTAGCCCATGCATGCTCTCCTATACAATTGCGAAACCCCTCTGCACTGCTCATCACTTTCATCATCTGTTTGGCATAAGCCTCCCAGTCTGTAGCCAGATGCACTACGGCACCCATTTTAAGCTTGGGACGTATTTGCTGAACAAACTCGCTCTGAATCAAACGGCGTTTATGGTGTTTAGTTTTGTGCCAAGGGTCCGGGAAATAAATTTGTATTTTGCTTAAGCTGGCATCGGCAATACATTGGTCCAACACATCTTTGGCATCAGCTTTATAAATTCTGAGATTGGTAATATTTTGTTCGGCAATCTCACGCAGAATATTGCCAATGCCCGGAGGATGCACTTCCACGCCGATGAAGTTTTGTTGCGGATGCGCCAGTGCCATACTGATCAGCGCCTCACCCATTCCGAAACCGATTTCTAACACCAGCTCGCCCGAACGGCCAAATACTTGTGCAGGATCAAACATGCCATCCGCCAAGTTCAAGCCGAATTGCGACCAAAACGAAGTCAGCGCTAACTCTTGCGCCTCGGTCATTCGACCACGTCGTACTACAAAACTTTTTACAGTTCGCAATGGAATATTGATTGGCTTGATCATAGTAAACGCTTATTAGTGGCGCAAAACAGCGCCAATTGCAGCCAGGCAGCCAGCAAAATTACACCCCCGAGCGGCGTGATTATCCCCAGCTTCGTTATTCCACTTAACGCCAACAAATAAAGGCTGCCGCAAAACAGCACCATGCCCAGCACAAATTGATGACCGATTAGGTTTAATTTTTTGACATTATCAGCGTCATTTCTCAGCGCATGCACCATCACAAACGCTACAGTATGAAACATCTGATAGTGCACCGCGGTTCGGTACACCTCGAGCATCTCGACACTAAGCAACGCTTGCAAAGCGTGGGCACCAAAGGCGCCAAATGCCACCACCAGAAAACCGTTGATAGCAGCAACAACAAGAAAATATTTTTGCATTTTAATGCGACCTGAAACCGAAACTGCTGGTTAATACAGCGTGCTGTACAAATACAAATGATAACAGGGGCATGCATAAAGCTCTAAAAATGAAGTGGCAAATTAAGCAGAAAAATAGAATGTCCCATATCGGCGCATCCTTTGTCATAATCACCCCCATATTCAATTGGACTCCAGGTTCTGCACTTGCCAGCCTACACACTTCCCCACAATCCGTTACGCATTTTGCTGGTTAATCCAACCAAATATCTCGGCAATTTGTTGATTGCCGGCAACCTTATTCAGGAGTTTTACCGCTACTGCAGCACCCACAATATTGAGTTTCGAGTGGTACTGGACGCTGCCTTCAAAGATTTGATTAAGGGCGCCTTACCTGAAGCATGCTTGATTTATTATCCGCGCAAACAAATTGCCCAAGCTGATAATTT
>CAIMTR010000254.1 GCA_903844415.1 uncultured Gammaproteobacteria bacterium | reverse complement strand
GTGAGGCTGATCTCATCAACGGTGGCTACGAAAATCACACCAAAGGTGCAGGTGTGAAATACAGCAAGGAACGCTTTGAAAGGAGGTGGTGCGCTGATGGTGCCGCTACCGGTTGGTGTTTATTGGTGAAGCCATGATTGAACTCAAGCGGCACAGCGATGCACTGCTTGAGCTTAGAATCCCCTATACCAGCACAACTAAAGCGTTTGATTTTTTCTTGGCATCTGATATACATCTTGATAATCCTAAATGTAACCGCAAGTTATTAGCAAAACATTTAGATGAAGCTGCGGCAAAGAATGCACCTGCGTTATTTTTTGGTGATGTCATGTGCCTCATGCAAAGCCGCTCCGATAAACGCGGCTCGAAAAGCAGCATACGCCCTGAACACATAGGTGACAACTATTTTGATTTAGTATTTAATGAAACTGCTAACTGGTTTAGTAACTGGAAAGATACAATTGTTATGATGTCAGACGGCAACCATGAAACATCTATACTAAATCACAATGAAATTAACCCGCTAGAAAATGTTACTAGGCTAATGCGTGAGCAAGGCTCCAAGGTGCATCATATGAGCTATCAAGGTTTTATTCATTTTACATTTATCCAGCGCAATCCAGATGGCAGTACAGGCAAAACACGTAGAACCACGTTGGCATTCCACCATGGTGCATGGTCTGGTGCATCTAAAGCAACCGGCCAAAAGTATTTTAATATTTTCCCGCAAGCGCAAATTGTACTTAACGGTCATAATCATGAGCGTTCAATTATTAGCCACCCTGCATATAATATTTCAGCTAATGGCACTCAGACAATTCAGAGTCGCTGGGCGCTCCAGTCGGGCACGTATAAAGAAGAATTTAAAGGTGGAACGGGTTTTGCGGTAGAGAAAATTGTTATGCCGAAATCGCTGGGTGGTTTGTGGCTTAGACTCCGACCACGAGATTCCACCGGAGTCGAAATCACCTGTGAGCCTGCAACATGAACCGCTATATTGTTGAAATATCAGCATTATTATATGTTGAAACTATACATGATGCAGACACATTGTCTGATAATTTAGTTAGCCAACTTGAAGAATTAGCAGCCTCATCCGAGCATTTGCTCGATTACGAACTCACTACGCACCCACTACCCGGCGAGCAAGATGAACCACCATCACATCGACGAGACGGAGCTTGTATCACGTAAGGTAACAAAGCATAAGTTTAGGAAAAGCATTATTGAAGATTGGGATAGTTGTTGTTATATTTGCGGTGAACAGTTTGCTAATATTACATTAGATCATTTGGTGCCAAAGAAAGCTGGAGGCCACACCAGCCGTGCAAATCTTGCACCTTGCTGTTCAGTGCATAATCGTCTTAAGGGTCATTCTGAATTGTGGAGCTGGTGGACTCAACATGATTCGTGGGATCTGGGCCGTGCAATAAAGCTGATAAGCTACCTGCGTCGCGTTGATAACATTGCATCGCCTGATGATAAAAGATGACTGCCTGCCATGATTGGCTGTGTTGCTTAATCATGCCAGCATAAGCGATTTCCCACATAAACCCATCAGCGGTTTTGATGCGTTTTAGCGTTGGTGCTGTCATGGCTTCTGGTTGTAGTAAGCAAACCATTGTCGCAACGCATCCCCCGTTGGGGTGCCGCTAGCCGCTTTGGCCGCTCGCAACACCTGTTTATAGTCATCAAATGATGTGCTGCCTGATTCCTTATACAGCGTAAACCTAATGCCTTCTGGGAAATTAACCCCAGGCGGCACCGTTGCAAAAACGCGAAACAAGCCCCCATCAAAGAATCTACAGATCGCACTAACAGGTGGCTCAATGCCACAGGCTTTTAGCACCGTAGATTTCAGCACCGATTCAGGTATAAAGCTGAGTTGTTTCCAAGATGGTTCGCTCATGCTGCCTTGCCGTAACGGGTCTCAATGTGTAAACGTGTCGCTGGGCCGTAGCTTTTTTCTAATGCAGGGAATGCTCGCATCAATCTGAGCTTGTTGAAATAGTCGGCAGCAAAGCCTGCGTCACTGAGGAGGCTG
>CAIMTR010000253.1 GCA_903844415.1 uncultured Gammaproteobacteria bacterium | reverse complement strand
TGATACTGTTACTCCTTACAAAAAAACAAGAAAAACAGAAGTTTCTGATTCATATACAGCAGCAAGAAACGCAGGAGAAATGGCGCAAGATGTTTCTTATAAACCAGTTATGGATTACATTAACGGCAAAATTAAAGACAGGCCCACTATATTAACTAAGAATCCAATTCTTGGCGTAATTTTTGAAGAATTAAAAGTAAACGACCCAAAAGGAACAGGGAAAATTAGTTTAAATGCAATGGAAGATGTGCGGCAACTTCTTGTTAATGAAATTGATCCTGCTCAAAAAGGCAGTGTATATCATGGAAGAAATTTAAAAACAGCAATTGATAAAGCAACTGAACAATCTGGTGGAGATTTATATAAAAAAGCTAGAAATTTAAATGAAAAATACATGACTGAATTTGAAGATACACCAGTCATAAAAAATATTTTAGCAATGAAAAAAGGAACAACACAAAGATCAGTTGCAGTTGAAAATTTAATTGATAAATCACTTTTTAAAGGGCCAACTTCTGACGTCAAACAATTATTTGAAACGCTTGAAAAAGCAGGGCCAGAAGGCCAGCAAATGATTAAAGAATTAAAAGGTTATGCAGCAGATCAAATATTCCAAGAAGCAACAAAAAACGTTACTCTTGATATAAATGGAAAACCTTATCTTTCAACTGATCGTTTAAACGGCATTATAAAAAAATTAGATAAAAGTGGTAAATTAGAATTATTTTTTGGAAAAGAAGATGCGGCGCATTATAGAACTATAAATGATGTAACAAAAGACCTTCAAACTGTTCCAGTTGGAACAACTAATCCATCTGGTACATCAGCTCAAATTCTTGCTACTTTGGCAGAAATGGGATTACAAGGTGCAACTACTGGAATTCCTGTTCCAATTGTTACTGGAACAAAATATTTATATGGTTTAAATCAAGAAAGAGTGAAAAAAATTAAAATAAGCGAATTTATAAATTATGGGAAAAACAAATGAGCCTTGACTCACAATTTTCTGCTCATGAAGCAGTTTGCGCCGAGCGCTACGACCAGATCAACGCACGGCTAAAAAGGATTGAGGGCATCCTCATCAAGACCGCTGGAGTGCTTATCTTCAGTATGTCTGCCATCGTCTATGCAAGCCTCACGCTACATCGTTAAAAACGGGAAAAATGATGAAGTATTTAATTACGCTTTTGTTTGTTAGTGCAGCCTGGGCCGAACCTGCGCTGATGATGTGTCACGGCAAGTACGCGCTCTGCGCCGCCAGCCCAACCACTCCGACCAACAAGACAATGGTCATCAACGGCGTGACGTTCCAGCAAGGCACTTCAGTCTGCCCAGTGCTGACAGGAGCGTCAGTAGGCGACCGAAACCTGATTGGTTCCTGCAAGCCGCCGCCAGGCAAGAACATGGTCTGGTCACTGTTTAGCACCGAGATGAACTACCCCCAGGCACCATCCTGGGCTGTGGTCAAGGCGCAGCCCCGCACCTTTGTCACGACTGCTGGAGATGGCGGCATGGCAAACCAGTGGTCATACCCCTGCACCATTCGCCCCAAGAAGGTCAACGGCGCTACGCTGGCAGACTGCCTAGGCCCACTCAATGAAAGCCCGTGGAACGGCGCTGTGGTGCCTGCTGGGGCCACTGTGGTGACATCTGCGCCAGTTGGGTCTGCCTATCCCGTGGGGGGTAACTTGCCATGATTGGCTTAGACGCAATCCTCAACATTGGTAACACGCTGATTGACAAGCTAATACCTAACCCTGCTGCCCAAGATGCCGCACGGCTGGAACTGCTCAAGCTGCAACAGTCGGGTGAACTGGCGGCAATGACCGCGCAGACCGAGATTAACAAGGCAGAGGCCAGCAACCCCAGCGTGTTTGTGTCGGGCTGGCGTCCAGCCATTGGCTGGGTCTGCGCTTTGGCGATGGGTTACCAGTACCTTGCTCGACCCCTGATGGTTGCCTTCATGCCTGCGCTGACCTTTCACGGCCTTGATGACAATCTCTGGCAATTGATGATGGGGATGTTGGGCTTAGGCGGGTTGAGGACGTTTGAGAAGACTCAAGGTGTAGCTGCAAAGTGAACTTGTCGCCTCACTTTACTCTTGCCGAAATGACGGTTACTGACCACCGCAGCCTGGACAACACGCCAACTCAGATT
>CAIMTR010000252.1 GCA_903844415.1 uncultured Gammaproteobacteria bacterium | reverse complement strand
TGGCAGAAGACGGAACTCCTGAGTTGGACGACAGCGGTGCTACTCAAGGTTATATCGGTGCAGCAGTGAAAAGACCTGTGCTGCCCACTACCATGAACCGCAATATAACGTATTCCCCATTAGCAGCCATCCCACAAGCTTTGGAAGAATCTTGGAAAAATAGCGCCTTCGTCCTTCTTTCCATGAAAAAAATGCTGTTGGGTTTGATTTCTATCGAAAATATAAGTGGTCCATTTACAATAGCTCAAGTAGCTGGCCAGACGGCAAGTTATGGACTTGAATACTATTTGAGTTTTCTGGCAATACTCAGTATCAGCCTTGGCGTATTAAATTTGTTACCTATTCCGATTCTTGATGGGGGACATCTTTTTTATTATGCGGTTGAGGCCATTATTCGTCGTCCAGTACCGCGTAAAATCCAAGATTGGGGCATGCAATTAGGCGTTACGCTGGTTGCGGGCATCATGTTTCTTGCAATCTATAACGATATTAATCGTTTGCTCTAAGGCTTGTATTACCTAATGATCCCTAAGTTGTTTACTCGTTCCCTATCAGTCTGCGCTTTAGCGATACTGGGTTTGCCTTCATTGCAGGCACAAACTTTGACTGTCGCTGACATCAGGCTTGAAGGCCTGCAGCGGGTTGCCGCTAGCAGCGTCTTTGGATTGCTCAATGTGCGCGTTGGCGATGAAATAGATCAGGAAGATATATCCAATCTTATTCAAGATGTATTTGCTTCAGATTTTTTTGAAAACATAGAAGTTTTAACTGAAGATAATGTGTTAATTATCCGGGTAGAAGAACGGCCAACTATTTCTGCAATAGAACTGGACGGCAATAAACTCATTCCAACGGAAGCCCTGTTGGAAAACATGACAAAGGCCGGTTTATCAGTAGGGCAAGTCTATAAACCTTCAACTCTGGAAGGCATGCAACTGGCATTAGAAGAGCAATACGTGGCGCAAGGCATGTATGGCGCTCGTGTAGAACTTGATATCGATGAGCAGGAGCGTAATCGTGTAGCGCTCAATATAAATATCACTGAAGGTGAAGCATCCAAAATTGTACATATAAACATTGTCGGCAATAACGTTTTTGAAGAAGAAGATCTGCTGGATTTATTTGAATTAAAAACCACACATCTGACCTCGATGTTTCGCAAAGACGATCGTTATGCGCGTGAAAAGATCAATGGTGATCTGGAGAGACTGACATCCTATTACATGGATCAGGGCTATATTAATTTTGATGTCACTTCTACGCAGGTTTCTGTGTCGCCCAACAAAGAAGAAGTTTATGTCACCATAAATATCAGTGAAGGCGAAGTGTATACCGTTAATCAAGTTGAGTTGGCTGGAGACCTTGTCGATTCCGAAGACTTGCTAGAATTGGTGTTACAGGTAAGGGAAGGGCAGGTATTTTCTCAGCAACTAGTGACATCAACTTCTGAATTCATGAAGCAATTACTTGGTAATCGTGGCTATTTCTTTGCTAAAGTGGAAGGAGTTCCCGCTATTGATGAGGAAAATAAAACAGTAGATATCACATTTTTTGTTGAGCCAGGCAGTCGTACTTACGTCAATCGAATAAGCTTTACGGGTAATACTAATACTGCAGATGAAGTTATGCGTCGCGAAATGCGGCAGATGGAAGATGCCCCAGCTTCTAACGCCGCTCTTGAGCAATCCAAAGTAAGAATGGAACGTCTAGGATATTTCTCTAAAGTCGAATTTGAAACCACTCCAGTAC
>CAIMTR010000251.1 GCA_903844415.1 uncultured Gammaproteobacteria bacterium | reverse complement strand
TGCAGCAAATACAAAGCTAGGTACTGATATACCAAGAATTACTAAGAACATTATGAAGTAATCCGGCCATCGATTTCGATAGATTGCCGTAAGTGCGCCCCACAACACGCCACCTACAGTTGCAAATAATAGAGACAATATGCCAAGAGTTGCTGAGACCGGAAAGTGTTCCCGGATAATGTCATTCACTGCACGGTTTTCTTCGCTGAATGCAATGCCGAAATCACCCTGCAGCATGTTGCGCATGTAGATGATATATTGTTCAGACAACGGGCGGTCAAGACCATAGCGACTTTCCAAGTTGGCTCGGATGGCGGCAGTTGTAGCTTTTTCATTTGCCAGTGGATTCCCCGGCACTAGATGCATCACCACAAAGGTGACAGTAGCGATGAACCAAATGGTCAGCAGTCCAATTGCTAACCGTTTCAGAATGTAGGTAGTCATGACTTTGCCACATAGTATAAAGAAAGGAGGCGCTGAATTGTTCGGTTCATTCCAACACTCTCGCGTACGTCAATACCATTGCAGCTGCTGTTTGTTTGAACATTACTCCATCCAATTTTGGATTGCGTACGGTATTGGCAACACGTTCGTAGGTCGGCAGGATAACCACATCATCAAGGATTAACTGCTGAGCTTGACTCATTGCATCCATGCGTGTTTGTTGATTCGCACTGGCTTGTGCGGTGCGAATATAACTGTCGTATACAGGACTCTGGTAGCGTCCTCTATTATTTGCGTTCCAGCTGCTAAACAATTCTGTAAAGGTTAAGACATCTTCATAGTCAGGTCCCCAACCGGTCAGTACTAAATCGAAATTGCCGGCCAGCATCTTGTCCAGCCTTTGCTTAAAGGTTTGCACGTCTACTTTTATGTCTATATCTAATGTTCGTTTAAACAGGGATTGGAAATATTGTGCTTGCAGCATGCCAATTTCACGATCATCTACTAAAATAGATAAGGGTGGAATTTTCTCTAGTCCCAACTCTACTTTGGCAAGGGCGAGATAATTCTTCGCTTGCTGCAAATCTAGGACAGGAGTCACCAAAGGGTATTCTTCACGAAATTTAAGCTGCACACCCGGCATATACACTGGTACAACAGAACGGCCAGGAATGTAGCCAGCTATCCCAATAACTTTGTACACCAGTTCCTGCGAATCATAAACAGCTTGCATAGATTTTCGTAGATTGAGATTGCGAGTTACTCGATCGGGGCGATGATTGAATTCCATATAAAATACCGATCCTTCGGAATGCGAATAGATACGAAAACGGTTATCAAGGGCATCTTGTAATTGTTCTGACTCGAGGCCTTGTAACCCATTTTCAATAGCAAGTTTTCCATCTTTAAAAAGATTAAAACGTGCAGCTGAGTCATTAGTTATATATGGGGTATCAATCACATTGAGGATAATATTTTTACTGTCCCAGTAGGTTAGATTTTTTTCAAGACGGATAGAGGCGCTGTGTACCCAACTTTTAATCGTGAAGGGACCATTGAATATCATGTTTTCTATATCAGCAAAATAACGATCATTCTGCGCCAGATAAAAATCTTCTCGCGCTGGGTAGAAAGTCATAAATGCAGTCAAACTAAGAAAATAGCCGGTGGGAGCTTCTAATTCTACTTCCAGAGTGTAGTCATCAAGTGCTTTTATACCAAGAGATGTCAGGGGGGCTTCACCTTTGTTAATGGCTTCGGCATTTTTTACTGGGTACATAATGGAAGCATATTCTGAAGCAGTAAGTGGATTGACCACGTTGCGCCAAGCAAAGACAAAGTCATGCGCGGTGACAGGCTTGCCGTCACTCCACATGGCATCATGCCTCAACCAAAATTTTGCACTGGTTTCTGTCATTTCCCAACGTTCAGCAACACCACCAACTAAGAGGTTGCGAGCATCCTTGCGTAATAATCCTTCCATCACATGTTCTAGATAGAAAATGCTCAGTTGGTCAGTAGCCTTCATGGAGTTGAGGTTACGAGGTTCGCCGGTCAAGGCGAGTCGAACGGTTTGAGTAGCAAAATCCACACCTGTCTCTTGAGCCAGAAGAGTAGGTGTACTTAGGCTCCATGTCAGCGCAAATAGCAGTAGAGTGCATATGTGCAACCGGGGCTGCACAATCCGTTTTAAGATGATCATGGTTATATACGCGCTCAAAAGTTATCTTTCCAGCGGCGCAGCGTACCAAACACGGCAGCCGCATTAGTAGTCTGGGCATTGGGCTGATTGTTGGCACTTGCCACCACAGTAGCATCGTTACAGCGTAAAAATGGATTGGTACTTAATTCGAGTGCGATTGTACTCGGAACAGTAGGTATGTCCTGTT
>CAIMTR010000250.1 GCA_903844415.1 uncultured Gammaproteobacteria bacterium | reverse complement strand
GACCTTAATGCCACTAATTTGGGCGCCACTGCTCGACTCTGGCGTGAACTGGCGTCATATCGCTGCTGGCTTGAGTCTTGGTTCTTTGTTTATTTCAGCACCTTTATGGATGTTCTTCATGTCACGTAAAGGTGACACTCAAAATGTAATCAATGCCAATACTAAAAATGAAGTCGGCGGCATCGGCATGTGGGATCATTTCAAAATCATCAGTAAAGAAAAGGGCTTCTGGCTAATTGTAATCGGCGTTTTTCTGGTTTCTGCAGTAGACCAAGCTATGACTCAGAATTACGTTACCTTTTTGCGAACAGACAAGGCTTTTGATATCAGAGCTATTGGTTGGGCTTCCTCGTTTGCAGGTATCTTGGCTGTAGTAGCAAAACCTGTAGCTGGGTGGATTTACGATAATTATTCCATTGGCGGCATCAAATTTTTCTATTTCCTGCTTTCTGTTTCGGTAATGCTGGCCTTGCCAGTGGCAGGAGTTGCTTCTTTGTTGATCTACCTAGCTGTTCAAGGCATGGCGCACGGCGGTCTTATTGTGGAAATTCCTGTACTGACCAAACATTATCTTGGGCCACGTAATTTAGGCCTGACCATAGGCTTGGTATCGGTGGCGGTAAACTTGGGTTTTGCTGCCGGGCCACCAGTGTTGGGATATTTTGTGGATGTGTTTGGAAACTATACCAACGGTTTGATTTGCTACGCGATTGTTGCCTTGATTGGATTTTTCCTATTGCTCCCAATTCAGCCACGTTTCTGGACGCCACCCAGCAAACGAGCCAAAAAATAAATGGAATTAAAAATCTAAAGCCCGCTATAAGCTGAAGTTATTTACATCATAAAAAAGGGGCCAGTGGCCCCTTTTTTATGATGGGTAGCTCCGAAAAAACAAAGCCGGAGGTACCCTTAGGTTTGTATTTTTATTGAGGTTCGCGCACCAAACTCTCATTGCCCATCATGCGGTATCGGGAAATGTTGTTATCCTGACAAAAATATTCAATCAGTTCTTCATTGGGTGTCCACTTCTTGTCCCATTCTATTGACCAAGGCGCAGTATAGGTAGCGGTATCATCGATGGTGATTTCATAATGAAGAATACCGATGGTGGCGCGTGAGATTCGTTCAACCAGATGTCATGCCTGTGCATGTGGACATCCATCGCGGTGTATCCAGAAGCGTTCGTTAAAGCCGATTTTATCAATGAGCAATACATCGTTTCGATTTGCCTATCGAGTGACCAAAATAACTGGGGTTAATCTATTCGGGATGTTCATGGCCATCCATATAAATTTCACGCCAGGGATATTCGTCTGCTCGTTGGTAAATGGTTGGAGGTAGCGAACGACATGGTAATCTTCGGGTTGAAACTACTAAATTGTTAACAGCTCTCTCATTTTAAAAAGTTAACGGATGATGGCATCAAATATGGGCAGACCAATGTTTGTACGGCTCAATAAGCAGCTTTTATTTGTGGATCATGTCTGGGTAGGGATTAGCCAGATCAAGGTTAATTCCACCCGCATAACCTCGTACCTTTAATAGCTCATCTCTGAAACTTACATCAGCGTCAGTTTTGACATCGTGGTCAAATCGATAGATTGGAGTAATTTGTTCGTGATTAGTTTTTTGTTGGTATAAAGCTGCAGTTTCCTGCACTTTTTCATTCGCTGCCTTCCAGCTCTGCATAGAGCCTTTGCCATGTTTAGTTTCTAACATTCTTTTTGTAATTGCTGGGGAAAGTACGGAGGCAGTGGCGTTGTTACCACCAAAACCTTTTGAATTGAGAATTGCAGCATCCATTGCATCTACCCCTACTTCTTTGTGTGCAAGCAAAAATTCCAAGCCATTTGTGCTCACATCATCAGCCAATTTATCAGTAGTGAGGATGCCTGGAATAATGCCGTGCTGCCATACGCCTAGAGTCATCACTAATTGATCAGCACCAGAACTTGCAATGGAATGGCCGAGATAGGATTTAATGGCTGTGACAGGCCAATGCTCAATGCCAAAATGTTGTGCGACTTTGGAAAAAATTGCCGATTCTGTGAGTCTATTTTGTGGTGTGCCGGTGCCATGCATTTGCACAAAAGTGCGGTGTCGCAAGCTATTTTCTCCAACTAAAACACGCGTGGCTGCTGCTGCTTTGGCTGCCGTCAGATAATTTCCAACGCCGGGACTTGCGATGGATTTTTTGAAACCATCGGCGTTGATGAATACGTCGTTCACTGCCCCGTAAATAGTGGCCCCTAATTCCACGGCAAGTACATCATCAAACAACACCACGAACTGCGCTGATTCGGCGAGGGTAAATCCAACATTGTTGCCGAATGGACGACAGGCTCGGCGATGATCCGGGCTACTCAGGCCCAGATCTTTATCCAATTCTAGTAAGGCGGCATCGTCGGCCAGAGCGCCCATGTTTGCAAACGCCTCGATAACTTCGGGAGTTATGGGGGCTTCACTGCAACCTACAATTACTACGCGGTGAGAGCCTCGCTGAATATCACGAATTCCTTGCTGTAGGTTGTAATGAAAGGAAGCGCAGGCACCGAGATTGGTGCCGGTATTGCCGATATTTCCAAGCATATAGGCGTTAATAAAATCAGCCGGCATTTCGGCGAAACCTAGTGGTAACTGTTTGGATGTGGGTCTTTTGCCGAGCAAGCGCGCTTTTAATAAGCCGCCATAACCGTCGTAATCCAGTTGGCTCATGCTACTGCCTGCATAAACACTGATTTGATCAGGCGCCACTTTAGAGCAAATATGATCCCAATCGAGGCCCAATGCATATAAAGCATCCGAAGCGCCATAGATGGACATTTGCAGGCCACGTGGATGATTGCGGGAGGGATATAAAGCTGCAGGGGCAAAACCGGTAGGTAGTTGCCCCGCACTGTTAACTGGGCTTTGAAAATAATCTTTTATCAATAATTCCACGCCACCATTAGCACTTACACGACAATTTATGCCGTCGTTTTCCACTACTATCCAATTATCGGGAAGTACAGCAGGTAATTTTCTGCTGGGTAGGCTGAATTCAAAGCTGTCGGCAGCATTAGCAGCAGTGAGAGTAATTTTGTTTTGCATCAGCAAGCGTTGTGGATCGAACAAATTGTTTTCAAGTTTGCGGATCAGAGTGCTGTCTAATAGCTTTTGCTCGTTTTCATGCAGGAAAGTATTAAGTTCAACTGCCTGCCCATGACTGCTAAAGCCGGAGTTATCCCAAGACAGTTGGCCGGTCAGCACAGCAAGATTTTGCAGGGTGTTGAGCTGGTCCTTACGCGGCAATTTGGTATAAACCAGGCGGGAGTAGCCGTAATGAAAGGAACTGCGGCCAGCGGGACTGATGCCGCCAAAACTTACAATAACTGGTAAATGCGACATGAAGAAGGGTTGATCTTCCAAAGGTGTGATTGATGCCAGCATCTTAGGGGTTTGTGGGCGACTTAAGTATTAGATTAAAGCCATTTAGTATAAATAAAAGGACAAATATTGTAGAAAATTGGCTCAAATTTGTCAGCCATGCCATGTAGGGAGAGGCTTGGTCTAGCTTGCCCACAATCATGGCAGCGTCTAGCATACTCTCTGTAACGAGGATTAAACTTTGCACGAAAAAAACGACTTTACTATCCGAGATTCAATAACAACAGTATCCAGAATTCATCTTGAACTGGGTATTCCGTTAGGCTATCGAGTGTCCTGCGGCATGAACTTGCAAGAGGAATGCACCAATTTAGTGAACACTGAGTTGGATGTTTTTGGCCGCCAACCGCAATTGGAGGTCGCTACCTTCGCTGCGTGGCAAACCATGCAGGCCGCTGCTATTAAAGACGATATTGTTTTGCAGATTATTTCTGCTTATCGCAGTTTTGATTATCAAAAACAAATGTTCATACGGAAAATGGCGCGCTGTGATTCACTTAGTGACATTTTGCAAGTCATCGCCGCTCCTGGATATAGTGAACATCACTCAGGTCG
>CAIMTR010000249.1 GCA_903844415.1 uncultured Gammaproteobacteria bacterium | reverse complement strand
TGACAGGCAGCAAAACAGCCATCACGATTCCCCCTACCACTATAGCCATTATTACAATAATTAAGGGCTCCATTACTTTCATCAAACCGGTTAGTTTCATGTCAAGTTCGCGCTCCTGGTTTTGGGCAGCGCGTTTAAGCATGATTTCCAAACTGCTACTGCTTTCGCCACTGGCCACCATTTGGGTCAGCATAGGCGGGAAAAAACCGGCATTTTCCAGCGCTCGTGCCAGGCTCCCCCCTTCCTGCACTGCAATTGCCACTGTCGCTGTCGAGGCCCGCAACTTTAGATTGATCATCACACTGTTGGCGATAGTGAGTGCTTCTACCAGTGCTACTCCACTGCTAACTAATATGCTCAATGTTGCAGCGAAGCGGGCAGTGTCAGCCGTTATTATCAAGTGCGACAACAGCGGTAGGCGCAATAAAAAAAGATGCCAGCGCCCGCGCCAGAGTGTCTGCTGCAAAACACGTTTAATAAAAATCGGCAGTACAGCAGCCAGTAACAACAGCAACCACCAATAACTTGCAACCCCGTTGCTCAGTGCGAGCAACCATTGGGTGAGCAGCGGCAATTGGGTTTGAGTACGTACAAACAGGTCTACCAGTTTCGGCATCACAAACATCATTAGAATGGCAATCACCCCCAAGGCCACTAACAACAGTGCCAGCGGATAAACTAGGGCCATTTGCATTTTCTGTTGAAGTTGCTGGCGGTTCTCAATGTAGTCGGCAAGTTGTTCAAGCACTTCGCCTAACAAGCCCGCTCTTTCCCCTGCGCGTACCATTGCCACATACAGTTCAGAAAAAGCTTGTGGAAATGCTGCGAGAGATGCACCCAAACTTTGTCCAGCCACAATCATGCTACGGATTTGCAGTAATAGATTTTTTATTTTCGGCAATGGCGATTGGCGTGCTGTGGCGGCTAAGGCTTCATCAAGTGGCACACCGGCAAGCACCAATGTAGCTAGTTGCCGTGTAAACAAGGCCAGATCGGCGATGCGTAATTTAAATTGCCCAGTATTTGCATTTGCTACTGCATTGCCAACAACGGATTTGGACTGGATTACTTCAATGGGTTTTAGTTGACGTTGGCGCAACAAGTTACGTACCTGACGCTCAGACTCACCCTCCACAATGCCTTTGCTTATCTTGCCTTCTGCAGTTAGGGCTTTGTAGGCGTATGCTGTCATGCAGCAGTTACTCGCAATACTTCTGCCAACGTGGTTAGGCCGGCGCGCACTGCCCGAAAACCATCTTCTTGCAAACTGCTGCTGTGAATTCTTGCTTGCTTGTGCAACTGTTCTTCACCGGCGCCATCATGAATTAAGCGTCGCAGGTCAGCATCGATCTTGATGCATTCAAAGATTCCAAGTCGGTTTTGAAAGCCGGAATTTTTACATTGCACACAACCTGTTGCCTGGTAAAGCTTGAAGGTAGGATCTGCAACCAGCTGTAACATGTCACGTTCGTAAGAGTCGGGGCTGTAGGCCTCACGGCAGTGTAAACATAACAGTCGCACCAGCCGTTGCGAAATTACAGCAACCAGACTGGATGCCAGCAAAAAGGATTCCATACCCATATCTTGCAGGCGCATGATTGCCCCTACTGCTGTATTGGTGTGTAAAGTAGAAAGTACCAGGTGTCCGGTAAGACTGGCTTGCACTGCAATCCTAGCAGTTTCGGCATCCCGGATTTCGCCCAGCATCACGACATCAGGATCTTGGCGCAAAATGGAGCGTAACCCACTGGCGAAAGTCATCCCTACTTTCGCATTGACCTGGGTTTGACCCACCCCGGGCAAGGTATATTCAATCGGATCTTCGATGGTCAAGATGTTCTGCTGCTGATTGTTTATAAACATCAGGCCGGCATACAAAGTAGTAGTTTTG
>CAIMTR010000248.1 GCA_903844415.1 uncultured Gammaproteobacteria bacterium | reverse complement strand
TTAAAAACTCCATGGCTTTGGCAGCTCGCTCTGGAGTGCCGGTGAGCCCAGAGCGGGTAGGATCTTCACCTATGGCACTGATGATACCTGCAAACAAATCTTTCATTTTCCAACTTCTAGTTTACCGATAGACTGCGCACCCTACTTGATTACGTCAACAGGGTAAAGTGGCGAACCAGTTGAATTAAAAGGCTTACAAAATTAAAGGGCTTTTATGCAGGCGTCAAACAAACTGATCACTCAGCACTGTCTGGAAGATATGTGTGCTGCTCTAGAAGCTGCTGGATTATATTTTGGTCACGGTACGGATAACGCGTGGGACGAAGCCTGCTGGTTGCTGGAAACCGTACTTAAACGTAAGGGAGTGTCACAACTGCGCCTAGACAGTGTCCTTACGGTCGATCATTTACAGGACGTGACAAAATTGCTGCATGCACGTATTTCCTCACATAAACCGCTTGCTTATCTGCTGCAAGAAGCCTGGTTTTGCGGGCTGCTGTTTTATGTAGATGAGCGTGTTCTAGTGCCACGTTCACCATTGGCAGAGCTGATCCGTAATCAGTTTGAGCCATTATTAACGGTAGCTCCAACGCGGATTCTGGATCTATGTACAGGAGGTGGGTGTATCGGAATAGCCTGTGCGATGGCTTTTCCAGATGCAGCGGTAGTGTTGTCTGATATCTCTGCTCAGGCTCTAGAAGTAACCGCTATTAATATCAGTAAATTCAAACTGGCAGGGAGAGTCAGCGCATTAAAATCGGATCTTTTCGAGAGCGTGACAGATTGCTTTGATTTGATTGTAAGCAATCCGCCTTATGTAGCAGTGGATGAATACGAGAATCTGCCCGCAGAATATCATTGTGAACCGGAGCTCGGTCTTGTGACGGGTAAGCAGGGGCTCGAAATACCCTTGCTCATCTTACAGCAGGCAGCCAAGTATCTTAATCCACACGGAGTTTTACTCTTGGAAACCGGTGCCACTTGGCCGGCTTTGGTCGCTGCCTGTCCGCAAGTCCCCTTTATATGGATAGAATTTGAGTGTGGGGGAGAGGGCGTTTGTATGTTGACCAAGGAGCAATTGGTGCAATACTTTTAAGCTAAGTTTTATATAAAATCTGTGTCGACATCTACAATCCTACCTGGCCTATTTTTTGTATGCTTCGGTAGCGCTACCAACAGGGCTTGCCGTATACTATGATCTTGTTTCCAAGCCCTTTTCCCCTGTTTTTTGTAGATTCTCTTCATGTCTGGTAATTCCATAGGCAAGCTGTTTTGTGTGACCACTTTCGGCGAAAGTCATGGCGTTGCACTCGGTTGTATTGTTGATGGTTGTCCGCCTGGCATGGCGCTTGTTGAAGCTGATATGCAAACCGATCTAAATCGGCGTAAACCAGGCACATCCCGTTTTACCACGCAGCGACAAGAAGGCGATCAGGTAAAAATTCTGTCCGGAGTATTTGAAGGAATAACGACGGGCACCCCGATCAGTCTGTACATCGAAAATACCGATCAAAAAAGCAAAGACTACAGCAATATCAAAGATTTATTTAGGCCATCTCATGCGGATTATACCTACATGCAAAAGTATGGTATCCGCGACTATCGGGGTGGTGGGCGTGCCTCCGCGCGCGAAACTGCTATGCGAGTTGCAGCCGGTGCTATAGCTAAAAAATATCTAGCTGAGCAGCATGGGGTACTAATTCGAGGGTATTTGTCACAGTTAGGCCCAATCAAGATTGAAACTGTGGATTTCGATGAAATCCACAACAACCCGTTCTTTTGTCCTGACGTTTCCAAGGTGGCGGCTTTAGAAGCCTATATGGCTGCTTTGAGTAAAGAAGGAAATTCAGTAGGTGCGCAAATTACCGTTGTGGCGACAGGGGTGCCGGTTGGTTTGGGGGAGCCAGTGTTCGATCGCTTAGATGCCGAACTTGCCCATAGTTTGATGAGCATCAATGCTGTTAAAGGCGTAGAAATTGGTGCCGGTTTTGCCAGTGTCGCGCAGAAAGGCACAGAGCATCGCGATGAGATGAGTCCTGAGGGTTTTTGGAGCAATAATGCTGGGGGGGTTCTGGGCGGCATAAGTACCGGTCAAGATATTATAGTTCGGCTGGCTCTCAAACCAACCTCGAGCATTAGAATACCGGGGCAAACTATTGATATTAATGGTAATTCAGCCGATATAAGTACTACAGGCAGGCATGATCCGTGTGTGGGTATCAGGGCTACACCCATCGCAGAGGCGATGATGGCTATTACTCTGCTGGATCATTTGTTGCGACATCGTGCCCAAAACATGAACGTGCAGGTGCTAACACCGCTAATCCCGGCGCAAGTCCCGCCCAAAAAACGTTAATTTATTTGTTTAATTATTGCTTCTTATATATTGATATTTAAAGAGAACTATATGTCTGGTCTTACCCTCTACGATAAGCTCTGGGAATCCCATCTGGTGACGGAGCTCGATAACGGCACAGCGCTGATTTATATTGATTTGCAGTATTTGCATGAAGTCACTTCGCCGCAAGCTTTTGAAGGTCTTCGATTGGCTAAGCGAAAACCTTGGCGTGCTGCCGCGAATATGGCTACACCTGATCATAATGTTCCTACCACGACCAGCGAGCGATCACGCGGTGTAGAAGGCATAGTTGATCCTGTTTCTAAAATTCAGGTCAAATTTCTGGATAGCAATTGCCTAGAATTTGGTATCGATGAGTTTGCCATTGATGATCCTCGCCATGGCATTGTGCATGTAATCGGGCCTGAG
>CAIMTR010000247.1 GCA_903844415.1 uncultured Gammaproteobacteria bacterium | reverse complement strand
CTTGTCCATTTTGTGCTGCCAGATAGATGGCGGTGATGCCATAACGCGATCGTGCATTTACCTCAGCATTAGCGCGCAAGAGTGCTGCTACCAGGTCTTGATCGTTATTGAGTACTGCCCAATGCAAGGCCGTGGTGCCATCAGCTTCTGGTGTGTTCACCTCTTGCATGCCATCGAGCAGCTGCAACGCCGTGTGACTTTCACCGGCTTTGGCTGCCGCTAGTAAAGCATGTGCCTGCTCGGTATTACTATTAACGTTACCAGCGGCAAGCTGAGCAACACACATTGTGCTGCAACACCCACTCAACACGAACCATGCTAATAGCCGGTAATATTTAGTGCCTGTAACTGCCATGCTTGTGCTCACGTAAATAGCAAAATTTGAGAAGAACATCTGCATAACTCTATCAGCAACTACACTTCAGACACTATACCAGTGCTATCGCCTACTTTGTCTGCGTCAACCCCAGCTTTATGTAACATGGTCAACAACAAATTACTCATGGGGGTACGTTCTGTGTAGCGAATGTGTTGACCCGTTTTGATGCGCCCAGCACCCTTGCCCAGTAACACGGTGGGCAAAGGATAATGATCGTGCGCATTACTGTTACTCATGTTGCTGCCATACAAGAGAATTGAGTTGTCGAGTAAGGTGCCATCACCTTCAGGAATGGCAGCAAGTTTGTCGACGAATTCCTTGAACAAACTCACATGAAACGTTTGTATCAGTACATTCTTAGCCATTTTTTCAGCATTGTTCTGATGGTGCGAAGTAGCGTGATGGCCTTCAAATACACCCACCTGCGGATAAGTCCGATTACTCAACTCACGCGCCATCATAAAAGTAGCAACGCGGGTAATTTCGGCCTGATATGCCAGCACCATCAGATCAAACATTAGCCGTAAATGTTCTTCGTACACAAACGGAATACCGGATGGCGCTTCCGGAATCACTAGTTCTGCATTGTGCGTAATCAGGCTTTCGGCCTGTTGCAGGCGACGCTCTATTTCGCGGATGTTTTCCAGATAATCGCTGACTTTCTGCTGATCATTTTGTCCAAGCGAAGAATTAAAACTGCGGGTTTGCTGCACAACTGCATCCAGAATACTGCGATCTTCCGCTTGCCGTGCCAGCCGCTGAGCCACAGTGCCACCCTGCCCAAACAGGCGTTCAAATACTTTGCGTGGGTTAATCTCCATTGGATTAGGGGTAGTAGGTGAACGCCATGACAGAGTGTTCATGTAGATACAGCCATAGTCACGATCACACGCACCAATCAAGCCACTGTGGTCTTCGGTAGCCAATTCTAGCGATGGCAGTGGTGTGTCTTGGCCAATAACTTGCGCAGCCATTTGGTCGATGGTGACAGCCGCTAGGGCATCAGAACCCAACGTGGCTTTGGGGCGAATGCCGCTTAACCAAGTGCACGGACTGAGTGAATGTACAGCAGTGGTATCAGCAGCCTGATGCCCCAGACCACTGATGATATTGAGATGATCGCGGTAAGATTCCAGCGGCTTGAGTATGGTCTTGAAGGCAAAGTCTTTGCCGGTAGTTGCGGGTGTATATTCACTCATGATGGCGCCGTGTGGCACGTACACAAAACCCAAGCGTGGTTGCACATTGGCAGCGGTTTGCGCTTGTACAGTCAGTGCCGGGATCATAGCGTCGAGCAAAGGGAGCGACAGTGCCACGCCGGCGCTGCGCAATAATTGGCGGCGATTAAGGTGTTTTTTGGTGACGAACATTTGTCTGTCCTCGATTGTTTTTTTGGGGTCGCGAACTCTTTTGCACTAACTTTTTAACGCTAAATTTTTAACGCTAAGCTAAAGCGCAGCACCCTTAGAATTACTAACCAAATCGGTAGCCTGTTGATTTGACGCCTGCGCTACTTTCTTCATCCGAAAAGGAGTACTAGTCACGATGCCTTTTACCAAAGCAGAAAAACGGTAGTTCTGGGCAGCGGCATTGGTTCTAATATCACGTACAACTGGCATGTCATAATATTCCAGACCACGCCCCAATGCATAGGTGAGTAATTTTTCGGTAAAAGTATCAACAAATACGGCCGGTTTTTGTAGTAAGGCTGTTTGTAAGCTCGTGACATCGGCGATGGGTGTGCCATCAGCCAGCTGACCACTGGTATCAATAACACCACTGGCATCTTGGGTACGGAAACGACCAATGGCGTCAAACCCTTCTAAAGCAAAACCCAGTGGGTCCAGTACCCCGTGACACCCATTACACGCCGGGTTTACCTGATGCTCAATTAACCTTTCACGCACCGATAAGGCAGCCAGACCGGGATTGTTGTCGGGCAATGCCGGTATATTAGGCGGTGGCGGTGGCGGTGGCGCACCCAGAATATTTTCCATTACCCATTTGCCACGCAACACCGGCGAGGTGCGGTCAGGATAAGAAGTAACAGTAAGAATACTGCCCTGCCCCAGCAACCCGCGCCTCTTAGGATCAATTTGTTGCACACGACGGAAATGGCTGCCGTAGATATTAGGAATACCGTAATGCGCAGCAAGCCGATCATTCACATAGGTGTAGTCAGCCGTCAGCAAGTCCACCACTGAACTGTCACTACGCATGACGTTGGTAACAAACATTGACGTTTCTGTACGAAAGGCTTCGCGCAGTTTGTGATCGAAATCTGGGAAGGTACGAGTATCGGGATTGATGCTTTTCAAATTGCGCAAAAACAACCATTGCGCGGCAAAATTATCAACCAGCGCAGCTGATTTAGGATCTTGCAACATACGTTCAACTTGCTGATCAAATACGGTTGGCTCAATTAATTGACCTGCAGCGGCGACTGCCAGCAATTCGTCATCCGGAATACTGCTCCACAAAAAGAAGGATAAACGAGAAGCTAGGGCAATATCACTCAATGGATAAACAGTGCCTTCGGCTAGTTCCTGCGGGTCAGGCTCGCTACGAAACAAGAATGCTGGCGAAGTCAGCATAAAACGTAGTGCTATCTGTATGCCTTGTTCAAACCCCCCGTTGCTTGCACCTTGCCGATAGAAGCTCATCAACTGATTAGTATCTTCTTCAGTCAATGGACGCCTAAATGCTCGGCGACCGAGTGTTGTTAATATGGATTGGGCGCAGTCACTTGCCTCCGCAGCCTCCGCAGCCTCCGCAGCATCTGCATCTTGTTGTGGGTAACAAGTGAAGATATGGTCGCGACTTGCCGTGTTGCCGGTACTGCTCGTCGCAAATGGCCCTACGATATCGACATAATCCAGCGTGGGCACACCGTTCATGTTTTGCAAATCAAGATCACGACTAAACAGTTCCAGCGGCTCATGTGTTTCCGCTGCATTTTTTTGCAGAAAAGTCACCGCCACTTGATGCTGCCCTGCAGTCACCGGGATACGGGTTTTAAGCCGCGCATCAATCAGGTCGGCAGTAGCAGCAAAATTGTTATCCGAACTTAGATTATCTTCCTCACCACCTACGGGCGCGCTAAATACCTGTTCGCCATCTATACTAATTTCAAACTCATGCGGCCATTCCAACCCGGTCATATAACCCACAATATTACGAATCAAATACGAGTTGAATTCGTATTCCCCATCCACCGGAAAATTGTGCTCGATCAGAATACCACCGCGGGTGCCTAGTGGTAGCCCAGCGATATGTTGTGCTTGGGGCAAATCGGGCGGCACTTTGTACACTTTACTGATGGGCCCAGTAGTAAGTTCGCCTACTGCCAGTTCGGTAATTTTGCTTGAAGCACCCAGATATTGTTCGAGCAAAGCAGGCGAAGTACGCAACACATCCGCGATGTTGTCGAAGCCATAACCTTCGTCATCGGCAGGTAGAAATTCACTGATATCCACTTGCAGATGCAAAAGATCACGAATTGCATTGCCGTATTCAGTACGGTTTAAACGATGCAAAGATGAGGCGCCTGGATTGGGCGCAGCGAGAGTAGCCGTATCAATGGTATGTTCCAGAAACTTGACCAGTGCAGCGTTGGCTTCTGCATCGGGGCGGGGATTACCTTGCGGTGGCATCATGTTACCGCGAAACTTGCGCAACACTTTTTCCCAAACTTCCGCATCAGCAGTAGCATTGTTTAGATCGAACAAAGCCAGATCAAGACTACCAGCCCAATCTTCTTCGTTATGACATTCACTGCAGTAGGTGGAAATCAGTGTGTTGTTGAGGGCGATATCTGTTGTTGCCTGTACATCAGTTTGTGCCTGCACAAACAGGACATTACCAAACGCGAGAATGGTGCTAGCAAGTCGAATAAAAAAACGTGTGTCCATCGGAAAATAACTCGCTTATGCACCTTCAATGAAGAGCAGAAAAAACAGGGGCTTGGAATAATACTATGCGAGAGCAACATTAGGACATGAAAACAGCTTAGGTCACGACCCTTGCATATATTTACTCCGGCTCCGCTCCCACAATATGATCCAAATCCACATTGTAATCTTGGCAGAAGTATTCTTCCATTTCCTCATCGGACCACGGGACGTCCCACTTTGCAGTCCAGGGCCGCGTGTATGCCTTAGGGTCGTCAATAGTCACTTCGTAATGCAAAGCATCGTAAGTGGGTCGACTGATGTGTTCGATTAAATGTAGGGCATCGGTGTGAACCATGCCGGTGGGGCGGCGGGCAAACCAGAAACGCTCGTTGAAATTTACGGTGTCGATGACCAGAGTGTCCCCTTCCCAGCGACCTACGGAATGGCCGAAATAAGTCGGATCGGTATCATCGATGCTCGGATGTTCGCGTCCATCCATATAGATTTCACGCCAGCTGTGCGGCCCGCCACCAGACATCACATAGATGCGCTGATGTTGAGGATCCTGCGATATTTCAAAACCTATTGGAGTATGGAACTGACGCGGACCACCATTGGCCACACAACTAGGATGTGGATCTTCGCGGCCAATACTGTCGAGTCGAAATTGCACCAACTCTCTAGCCCAGGGTTGAAAGGGCGCTACTTTGTCCAGATCTTCACGATTTACCAGATAGGCACCATCCATCTCGACAAAGTTTTCGGATAGATTGCCCACACCACCATCCCAATGACCATCTTTACCGTTGGCTGGTCCAAAATCAGGAGTGCCATCCGCGAAACGCGGTACTGGACGAGTTTCCTGGGCAAAACTGTAGCCAGCTAAAACCACAATCAAACAACTTGCAGTAGTGGCTAATGCTCTTGTTGAAGTGTGGATTAATTTTTTTCTGCTTACCATTTTTCTTCACCTTGCTCACTACCAGCTTAAGTTCTACAACAGTGCTACTACCCTACAACCCTACTACAACCCTACTACAACCCTACTACTGCCCTACTACAACAGTTCTTCACCGCTCTCGCTGCGTTTAACCGCAGTCGCATTCAACAAGGGGCTGTCATCGCGAGCGCGTGAGCCGCCTACTTCCAGCATGTCCCCGGCTTGCAATGTGTCTTTGCTCCAGCCTCGACCACGCATCGCCGAAACATTGCTCAATTCAAATGACCACTCCTGCACTTTGCCCTGCGCGTCGTACACATCCATGTAAAAATAAACATGTGGATTGCGCCATTCCAGTTTTGTGACCACACCAGTGACGGTTTCGGGTTTATTGATATCAAACTGGGCTGGAAAAGAATGGTGTGCATATACACATTGCATACCGATCAGACAGAACCCTAAAAGAAAAAAACGCTGGCAATAAATTTTTGCATTAAACATGTTGGTGCCCTCTAATTTATTACGATACTAAAATCGCCCTTGGTACTGCCTTCCTGCCACACACCTACTAATTTTCTGACAGTCGGAGAATCCAAATTTTCAAATTTTCCAACCAATGAATACGTCAACATGTTGCCAGCCTTATCCTTACCTTGTGCTTCCAGAGTCACTGTCCATGCCTTAGGATCCAACTCTGCACGAGTGTAGTTAAAACGTTGACCATTAAGAATAAATGCCCCAGATATTATTTGCTCGGCACTAAAACTGAACGTGAACAAGACCCTAACTGGTTCGCTAGTTGCCTGGTTAAAGTAACCACTCCAAGTACCAACCAAGGGGTGACCGTGCTGAGCGAAGAGTGCGAGGGGGAAAAATGCCAACAACCAAAAGCCAATACCCATCAGTAAGCGTGGCGCACCAAATTTTTTGTAATTAAACATATGTGCAAGTCTCATCTTTTTTGCAGGCTCTGTATCTAGGCTCTAGATATAAGCGCAATCGTTGAATTGGCTACTGATTAGTTTAATAACCATAATGTTTTTACCTGGCATTTTGCAAGCCAATTTTGGCTTTTGAAGCGCCTTTATTTTACAGCGAATTAGCAAGATCATGTTGCTTACACAATTTAGCAGACCTCATCGACAGGGAACCCGATGCCAGCCACATTGATACTTACACACGTTCTGATAAGCCCTGGAAGCACCATGACAACTCACATAGCAACAAGCCAAAATTCAACCTAATAAAAAAATAGACATTTTTAAGAGAATTTTTTCAGATTACAGACCTAACAATCAAATATAAGTCGACAGCAGCAAAAGTCGCGTTTATTCTACTTATTCCCCTACTTTGAGGAGATCCCCATGCACAGAACCTCTTTATTTAAACGCTTGTTACTGGCTTGCGCCAGTTTGGCAGTCATGGTTTTGGCAGGCTGCGAACCTAGCACTACCGAATCAATTGAGATTACTTCAACCCAACTAAATACAGATTCAACTAATGCTGAACCACAAGCGGCAACACCCGCCACACGCAATAGTTTTCAAGATTGGCCCACCGGTGCCTACCAAGTGGTAGAAAACTGGCCCAAGCCACTACCCGACACACGCCATTCGCATGATGGTTGGACCTGGGGTTCTTTTGGCGGAGTTTATGCCGAAACACCTGATCGTATCTGGGTTGCTATGCGGGGCGAATTACCCCTGCCAGAAGGTGCGGCACCTTGGACACCATATGCTGCGCTCAATCCATCACGCGGCAACTCCAATAGCAATACCGACGGACTTAGTGCCACCTGCGAAGAAACACCATTACGTGGCTGGGAACGGCGCTGGGAACATTCAATTTTTATTCTGGACCGTGATGGCAATGTAGTGGATGAGTGGCCACATCTGGAAGCGTTGTTCAGTCAATTGCCCTGCGGTCGTGGTCCACACCAGATCAAAATAAATCCTTACGATCCTGAAAAACATGTGTGGATTATCGATGACCAGTTGCACATGATTTATCGCTTCACCTACGACGGTGTACTCGAATACAGCAAAGGCACACCCGGAGTTAGGGGCCGCAGCCCTGATACTTTTGACCGGCCAACGGATATCGCATGGCTAGCTGACGGCACTTACTTTATTACCGACGGGTACGGTGGCACCCGAGTAATCAAATACGATGCTAACGATAACTTCGTCAAAGATTGGGGGCAGGCACCGGTAGATCCAGCCAACCCGGGCCCCAACGAATTCAACACAGTACATAGTATTGCCATCAGTGCTGACAATCGACTGTTTGTGGTGGATCGTGGTCATCAGCGCATGCAGGTGTTCGATGTCGATGGCAATTTTCTCGACATGTGGCCCTTGCGCTCACCACACTGGCCTGCCTCGCAGACCACGCTAATCACCAATCATTTCATCGATCAAAATGGATTTATCTGGGCTGGTGATGCCTTCACCAATCGCATCCTGAAATTTGATCTCGATGGCAACTTTCTTTATAGCTGGGGCGCACCCGGCCCGCAGGATGGTCGTTTGCAATGTTCACACGGGATGAGCACAGACCAACTGGGTAACCTGTATGTTGCCGATTGTTTTGCTGGACGCTTGCAGAAATTCACCCCAGTTGAAGGCGCTGATCCCGACAAGATCGCCGGACAGCTTCTGCGCACCTGGGATACCTTCCAACAATAATGGTTAACTTTTTTTAAAGTGACTTTTTATCAACAACCCCATCGATGTTCGTCGATGGGGTTTTTTGATCTAGACTTCTGCGTCAGTTTGGCTATACACCAAAATTTGG
>CAIMTR010000246.1 GCA_903844415.1 uncultured Gammaproteobacteria bacterium | reverse complement strand
CCCCACTGGCAACACTATCCCACGCGCTATTTGAAACGGAGCATCAATCACTTCCCGATTAAAGATATAGTTGGCTTCCATCTTGTCGTTAATTTGATTTTGAACTTCAACAATTTTAAGGATGCGATCTTCGCTTTTCAGATTACCGTTCATGTCGTTGATGCTGGTGTAACGATAGCCAGAATCTATTATTCGAATTGGGGCCTTGCCATCGAAACGCTTGCGAAAGCGGCCAGAACTCTCGTAATGACGAATGCCGCTCTGGTTAACAAAGCCCAGCTTGGGAGCAAAATTAGGCTGAATTTCGCGAATAAATGCGTTGAGCTGTAGTTTATCGTTGGGATAATCCACTTTGACACCATAGGCCATGTTGTCATTTTCTAAACCTGGATTTTCACTTTTTTGAACCCAAGCATCTGCCACAATCACGTTATCGCCTGGCAGAAAACTGTTGCGATATTGGGCGTCCAGCCCGAACAATGAACTGCCATTGTTAGAGTTTGCATCACCGTCAGTGTAGATGAACCCCACACGCGACTCATTCAGCACACCCGCACTGCCTCTTATCACTGATAAATTCTGACTATCCAATAATCCTTTACCCTCGATCTGGGTATTAAGTACTCCCATATTCAGATTGCCGATACGTCCAGTTATTTTTCCCCCGAATTTAAGATCGGCAGTTTCACCCGTATTTAGTATGCCCATCCTACGCGAAAAAAATGGAATACCATTTTCCTGGTTAAGACCACCGAACTGAAAAATGTCGGCATCACTTAAAAAGAAGTCGCGCGTTTCAGGATAAAACAAAGAGAAGCGGCCAAGATTGTTTTGTACCTGATCTACTGGCGCATCAGAGAAATCAGAATTGATGGTGGCTTTTGCTGTGAGTGTAGAGGTTAATCGATACGTGACATCACCACCGGCAACAACTTGCTGACTTGAAGCTCCTGCAATATGGTTTTCCTTGGATACCACAGAAAACGTCGGCACAATCTCCAGGCCCCGACCTTGATTCATATTAGTTAGCCCTACAAGGTTGCCAAAAGCACCAGCATATAAATCGTTACGATTTTGAGAGATATTGGCCCATCGCATTCTTTCGCCTTTGCGACGAATGCGGCGCACGATGTCCATACCCCAAGTGTCGTTGGCAGGATCAAAGGACAGCGTCTTGAACGGGATGGCCAACTCTGCGGCCCAACCTTCCTCGTTGATTTTTGCCGCACCATCCCAAATGCCATTCCACTGATCAATCATGGTGGTGTTGTTTTCTACTTTGGCATCCGCAATTGCACCAGCCGGATTCATCTGAAACACAAATGCATTGCGCCGATCAGCATAGGTGTCGAAGAAAATACTCATATGGTCGTTGGCATCTAGTTCGCCATCGCGGCGCATTTCAGTAGCAACGATGGCACTAGGATCAGAATCGAAAGCCCGGAAGGCGACATACATGTAATCATCATCGTGGGCTAGATACACCTCAGTGCGTTCGCTGGGCTGAACACCCAACACTGGCTGAATCTGTTTGAAATCCGAAATAACAGCGGCACTGAGCCAAACGTTATCATCAAGCACACCATCAATGACTGGCGCTGTAGAAATTTTGACGGGACGAATTTGTACGCGAGTTTCCACATCCTGCGCCCATAAAGCAGGCGCTGGCAGCAGCACGCCAAGTAAGGCGAAAAAGATAGTCGAGCTAGCATACAGCTTCATAAAGAGCTGTTTATAGAGCTTCGTGGTCAACCAGTTTACGGCTGCGATTGGGTGACTATGTATTCTACTATCCATGCAAATTCCTGAATTTCCTAACTGCGTATTACTACTGCAAGTTGGCACTGGCGCTCTTGTGAGTTGAGCATTCTGGTAGCGTATATTTTCTGCGACTGTAATTGTGCTGATGCTGCAGGCTTATTTGGGGATGTAAATATTTTTGTAACTTAAAGCTTGGCTTTGTGTGCTAGCGCAGTTAAAAGCCGGGGCATTATAGCCAACAAAAGAGTCAAATCTGCCCAAAGTCAGCTCCTACTAAACGATAAATTACGGCTCCGTGATGACCAACTGCTAAAGTCTCATTGTTTTACACTTTCTCTAACGGAAGCGCCGTAGTGCTGATCACTTGGCGCAATACAAAACTAGAATGCACATCGGTGACACCAGCAATACGAGTAATGTGATTAAGCAGAAAGTCTTGGTATTCCTCCATGTCTTTGACCAATACTTTTAATTGATAGTCGGCTGACTGGCCGGTGATAAGGATACATTCCAATACCTGCGGATAGGCTTTAATGGCAGCTTCAAAATGTTCGAAACGGTCGGGTGTATGGCGATACATACTGATTTGTACTAAGGCCATTAATTTAAGCCCTAGCTTGGAAGCATTGAGCAACGTCACATAACCATTAATTAACCCTGCCTCCTCCAGCTGCCTGACGCGCCGAAGGCAAGGTGATGCCGACAGCCCCACCTTGTCCGCCAGCTCTAAATTACTGAGGCGGCCGTTTTGTTGCAGCTCTTGCAAGATGTGTTTGTCGATGCGGTCTAGTTGCATAAGCAGCTCCCGTAAGATTGCTTTATATAATATATATTAGCAATTAAATGCTAATTTAATATATTTAATTAACTATTAACACCTATATTGTAGTATTTATCGCCATATTAGCAATTATATTTTACTGGCTCTGCTGTACACTGCGCTAGCAGTTTAACAACGGGCTGTTCTTACTGCCCTTACACAGCAACCCTACACAGCAACCCTGCCCTAACCTATGGCCAACCCCATGAGCAGTTACAACCATCGCAAATATCAACCATTCCCAGCCATCGGCCTACAAAACCGCACCTGGCCTGATAAAGTCATTACCAAGGCCCCCACTTGGTGTAGCGTGGATTTGCGTGATGGCAATCAAGCGTTGATAGAGCCAATGTCGGTTGAACAAAAAAAACTGATGTTTACCCTGTTAGTGGATGTGGGATTTAAGGAAATCGAAGTGGGCTTTCCGGCCGCCTCTCAACCCGATTTTGATTTTGTGCGCTACTTGATAGAAGAAGACAAGATTCCTGCTGATGTCACCGTGCAAGTTCTTACGCAAGCGCGTCCGGAACTAATCCAACGCACCTACGAATCACTTAAAGGCGCTAAACGGGCCATCGTGCATTTGTACAATTCAACCTCCGTGGTACAGCGTCAAAAAGTTTTCAAGCTGGATAAAGAAGGAATCAAAGCAATCGCGGTTAATGGCGCAACAGAAGTATTGCGCTGCGCACAACAAGCCCCCGAAACAGACTGGTTTTTTCAATATTCGCCGGAAAGCTTTACCGGCACCGAACTCGACTACGCAGTGGAAGTATGTGATGCGGTTAATGCAGTATGGCAACCAACGCCGGCCCGCAAAGTAATCATCAATCTTCCGGCCACTGTAGAAGCTGCCACGCCCAACGTGTATGCCGATCAAATTGAATGGTTTTGTCGCCATGTCAAAAATCGTAACGCACTGGTGATCAGCCTTCACACACACAATGATCGCGGCTGTGGCGTGGCCGCATCCGAATTAGGCTTGATGGCTGGCGCTGATCGAGTGGAAGGATGCCTGCTGGGCAATGGCGAACGCACTGGCAATCTCGATGTGGTAGTCATGGGCATGAATATGTACAGCCAGGGCATAGACCCCCGGCTTGATTTCAGCGATATGGATCGCATTACATCCGTGGTCAAAACATGTACCCAGATCGAAGTACATCCTCGCCAGCCTTACGCAGGCAGCTTGGTTTTTACCGCTTTTTCGGGCAGCCATCAGGACGCAATCAAGAAATGTCTCGACCTTTATAACGAAGGTGATACTTGGGAAATCGCCTATTTACCGATCGATCCGCGTGATATTGGCCGCACTTATCAAGATGTGATACGGGTAAACAGTCAATCAGGTAAAGGCGGCGTTGCTTATGTTATGGACAGCACATACGGCTTTCAGTTACCGCGCTGGCTACAAATTCAATTCAGCCGTGTGGTTCAAAAAGAAGCAGAAACTAGTGGGCTAGAAATAGCACCGCAGCGCATATGGGAATTGTTCCGCGCCGAATATCTCGAACTGCCATCCCCTCTTACCTTAAAAAGTTTTGACATCAAACGCTCAGCAGCCCACCAACAAACCATTTCTGGCCAAATAGAACTGGAAGGACTTACGTTTGAGGTACAAGGCAAAGGGGCAGGAATGCTAGAGGCTTTTGTTGATGCGCTGCAAACGACTTTTAACATACAGATACAGATCCTAGAATACGGCGAACATGCGCTGAGCCAGCACGCCACCGCAGAAGCAGTAACCTACCTACAAGTAAAACATGACAATCAACATTACACCGGCATTGCCATTGATGTTGATATCGTCACCTCATCTGTTAACGCGCTGCTCAATGGTGTGAGTCAGATTTTGTACATAAAACGCCAGCATGAAGCTTAAGATCCTGCTATTACCTCAACCGCAAGGCCGGTTTTTTTACACCGTCCTCGCGCCTGTTGATACACTCGCTCCAACTTGTTCACTCGTGCCCTTTTCTATACCATCACTTCGTTAACTAAGCACAGACTCCGCCTGTATGCTTATAGAGGGAAAAAGCAATATATTGAACCTTATAATAAAAATATTAGATCGGAAGAGCACACGTCTG
>CAIMTR010000245.1 GCA_903844415.1 uncultured Gammaproteobacteria bacterium | reverse complement strand
TGTTGCAAGTCGAGCTAAATGACCAGACTCACTACCTCAACCTACTGCAAAAGCAAGAGCTTGAATTTATAGCCGAACTGCAGCGCAGAGCGGATCACATGGCAGAATTAGCTGCAGGAATACAGCAAAGCGAACTACAGATACAGGCAATGGCACAAGAAATACTGGATGTTGCTAATACCTTGCAACAGTCTCAAAGCAAACTGCAGCTGGAACTCGCCACTGTTAGCGCGCTGAAATCCGAATTAAATGTCATCTTCAACTCTCGCAGCTGGAAACTGACTAAACCACTGCGCTTACTCACCAAAGTACGCTATTTGTTACAAGTAGAAGGTTTTAGCGGCGTAGCTCGCAGAGTGTATTTAAAATTATCAAAACGTAAACCCGTCTTACCTGCAGTTGCTGTAACACCGCTACCCTCACCACACGTCTTTCATCCGCTGGTTTTTACTGTTCATGAAAAACCGCTGATTAGTATCGTGATCCCGGTGTACAACAAAGTTGAATATTCCTTTCACTGCCTCAAGACTTTGCTTGCCAATAGTGCCGATCAAACTTATGAAGTGATTGTGGTGGATGATTGCTCGCAAGACGAAACAGCCAAGATGCTCGCTAGCATCAAGGGCATACGTGTCATTCGAAATAAAACCAATAGCGGTTTTATTTATTCCTGTAATACAGGGGCGCAGGCAGCACGGGGCGAATTTCTACTCCTGTTTAATAATGACACTGAACCACAGTTGCAGTGGTTAAGCGCACTGGTTAACACGTTCCGTGATATGCCTGATGCCGGGATGGTTGGAGCAAAATTACTGTATCCGGACGGCCGTTTGCAAGAAGCCGGTGGCATTGTCTGGCAGGATGGTTCGGCCTGGAATTATGGCCGTGATGATGACCCCAACCGGCCCGAATATTCCTGGTGTCGGCAGGTGGATTATTGCTCTGGTGCTTGCCTGATGCTCTCAAGTGCGGATTTTGCAGCGCTCGGCATGTTCGACACCCTTTATACACCTGCCTATTACGAAGACACCGACCTTGCCTTTAAAGTGCGAGCGGCGGGCAAAAAAGTGTATTACCAGCCGCTAGCGCGTGTTATTCATTTTGAAGGGGTGAGTTGTGGCACCGATGCTACCGGCGGCATCAAGGAATATCAGCGCACCAATCACCACAAATTTTTCGCGCGCTGGCAAACAACTTTGCAAAGTCATCGCCCCAATGCCCGTCTACCCAATCTAGAAAAAGAACGAAACATCAGCAAACGAGTGTTGGTTGTTGACGCACGTGTATTGATGCCCGATCACGATTCGGGTTCGTTGCGCATGTTCAACCTGCTGAAAATTTTTCACAACCTTGGCTACAAAGTTAGTTTTATTCCCGACAACCTGCACTATCACGAAAAATACACGCCTATTTTGCAAAGCTTAGGTGTTGAATGTTTTTATCGGCCTTATCTGAACAATGTGCAGGAACATCTGCAACACAACGGCAATCAATATCAGGTAGTGGTTCTCAGCCGTGCTGATTACGCAGAAAAGTATATAGATGCTGTAGTTACTTATTGTCCGCAGGCACAAATATTATTCGACACCGTGGATCTGCATTTTCTGCGCGAGCGCCGCCTGGCAGAGCTTAATAACGACAGCGCCCAGGCTGCAGCAGCTGAACTCCGCAAAGTACAAGAACTGGGCATCGCCCGCAAAGCACACCAAACTTTAGTAGTTAGCCCAGTAGAAATTGAATTGTTCCGCCGCGAAGCACCCGATGTGAAAGTGGCGCTGTTGTCAAACATACATGCCAGCGCCGGTCGTGGTGCTGACTTTGCTAATCGCAACAACATTTTGTTTATCGGGAGTTTTGAACACCCCCCCAACGTAGATGCCATGCACTGGTTTATTGATGAAATATTTCCTGTGCTGCACCAGCTCAAACCTGCCTTAAAACTGTTGATAGTCGGCGGTGGTGCGCCCAAAAACCTGTTGGCGAAAGCAAGCAAAAATATCGAGTTTGCCGGCTTTGTTGCGGATATCGCACCGCTCTTTAATAGCGCTCGACTTTCCATTGCGCCCTTGCGTTATGGCGCCGGTGTAAAGGGCAAAATTAATTCAAGTATGGCGTTTGGAGTGCCAGTGGTAGCGTCAACAATTGCCGCGGAAGGCATGGGGCTGGAAGACGGCAAGGATGTGCTAATTGCCGATGATCCAGCAGAGTTTGCACAACTAATCAGCCGCGCCTACGATGATGAGCAACTGTGGTATGCGTTATCGAATGCCGGACTGGAAAATATAGAACGCTGTTTTTCTTTTACCGTGGCAACGCAGCAGTTACGCAAAATTCTGGAAAATAGCTAAGGCCAGAGTTATTTTTTGAACAAAGAGCGGATCTAATAAACTACAGGCGCGCAGATTTCTAGTCGGCATCCTTATCGTTATCGCAATCTTCATCCTCTGTATCGTCATCGTCAGAGAAAGCACCTATTACTGCCTCACCCACCTTAATCGGCACTGTCACCACAGTGGCAACAACAACTATGGCTGTCCCCGCAGCCAAACCAACCACAGTAGAAATACAGCCAGACAATAACAACAGTAAAGGGACCGCACACAGTATTCGGGATAAAAATCGCATTCGGATCATTTCATTAGTTACCTTGCTAGATTCTGAAAAAAAATATATTCAAGGTAAGTCAGGTGATGCATGTGGTGGTATGCCCGCAAAATCCAGACGGAAGAAATGCCAAAACAAGGATCCGATTCCTAGTACCAAACCTACCATAACACCAACATCAATAATGCCACGCCAGGGTTGTGGAATATAACTGACCACCACTACCAGCAACGCGATAAAGGATGAAACCAGCCATGAGGTAAGCATACGTTTAGGTGTGGCATGAAAATATCCCATACAAAATAGTGGTGCCAGTAATATGAACAGAGGGTTTGCGGCTGACCTTAAGAACATGGTCCGAGCAACTACGCGCGGCGCCAACTTCAGATGAAAACCTTTATAACCTTCGGCGAAAGCCATATACGGCGTGAAGGTCACCAGTACAAACCAATGAAGAACACCAAGGGAAGCAAAATCTAGCTCGAGAATGCGGGGAATTAATTTAGAAACAGCAGATGCGATGAGACCAATAACACCAAAAAATCCCCAGTAATAACCTAATAAACGCAATGTAATACCTGCTTTCCGTTCGTTGATGTTTTTAATTTTCTTTATGCTATTGATGTCGCTGCTAACTTAGCTCGCAGTTAATGGACTGCCGCATTGTAACGACACCACGGAGGCTTTGCATCAGCGTATAGTTAATTAGCTGTGGTTTGAGCTTATGGACTACAGCAGGTGGTCAAGGACAAGAAAAACTAATCCGAAAAGTTCTGCCGGTTCCCGTATTGACGGCACAGGTAAGTTTGCCGGCTGCCCGTGGTAGTTTGTGCTGCAAGGTCTTTAAGAGTCGTGGCGGGGGTGGTTCATGACTGTCTTGCTCCACAATGACTACAAGTGCTTGGTGCTGCGCTTGCACGCTGATATTAATGCTATTGATAACAGGTTTATGTACTGCACTGCGACTATTACCATCTTGGGTACTGTCGAGCATTATGAATTTTAGTAAGGGTCGCAAAGATTGCTCCAGCAGTTGTAGTGTTGGCACAGACAGTTGCATGGAGGGTTGTGCAAGCACCATACGTACTGGCAACTCCATCATTGCAGCCAAAATTTTTACTTGCCTAGTCAGTTCATTACTCAGTTGTAGCCAACTAGGCTGCAGAAGAGGTGGAGGTTCTTGTAATTGTATTTTGTCGCAAGAAACTGTCTGCCCGAGCCAAGATTGCAGCCTAGAAACCAAGACCATATCCAACTCGGGATCTTGCCAAGCAGCAGCTTGATCGAGCATGTTTAGCAGTAGTTGGTGAGTACTCCACAGCAGTTCGGCTGGAAAAGTCTCGGCATCGGCGTGATCATCGAGGGCGGAATGTAACTCCAGCAACAAAGTACATAGTTGTTCAAGAGCCGGTAAACGCATGGCTGCCGCACCTCGTTCCAGCAACAACAATTCCTGCTGCAGATAAATTCGATGTGCTGTCAAATTTTCATAGTTAACAAACCAATGCCGATTTGCATTGACCAAAGCAGTAAAAGCCCCCGACAGCAACTGCGGCACTCTTGCAAGAGTGATCAAGCCATCTGGATATATTGCATTTTTAGATTTTTTATCGAGTAACAGTATAGGCATCTCATCCTTGGACTCTAAAGCAGGCCATAAGCGTAGTAAGCGATTTTGCAGTTGCCACCAGCCGACATCATTTTCCATTGGTGTCTGCATATTTTCCAAGCGGGTACAAAATGTTTGCAACACTTGTAAAGTAGCGGTACCCAAAGCCAGTTTGTGATACCAGTGTTGAAGCAAAAATTGCCAGAAACACCCGCATAAACCAGACAGCTGCGGGCACTTTACTGCGAGACTTATCCACTGCAGCTTGTAAAACCAGGTGAGCAGTTCTTGGCTAACTGCTGCAGTCTGGCTCTTGGGACTTACTGCTAGCAAAAAATTTTGTATATAACATTGGTAGAGCTGCACTTCCTGCACGAACACGGCGGCCATGGTTTCATCCATAAGACGTGGCTTGTCCTTCTCATACTCCACTGCCTCTGCCTCTGCCTCTGCACCACTTAAAATGGCCTGCCATGCCAACAGCGCAGCACTTATCTCTTCTCCGCGCCGCAAACGAAAAATTAGCACCAGCAATCTATCCAAGGTGTCAGCTGCAGGCTCGTCGTTACAGGCATGTAAAGTGATGAGTGTAGCCTCCAGCGCCATACACGAATTGTGCATTGAATTATCATCAAGAAATTGCGCAATTTTTTGCAAGTTATTACACAAATGAGGCAATACGCTGCTGGAAAAATGCGTCAAAGACCATACTGATTTTATGCAGTTCTCGATTAATGCTTCTAGCAGAGAATCACAATATGGGCGCAGGATATATGTAGTCACATCCCGCTTTTGATCTGCAAATGGTGAATGCATCTGATAATACATGTCCCCTTGCAACAGGGCGATTAAGTCTGAATTTAACTGGCTCGCAGACTTGTTGGAGCTCATAAATACTGTGCTTGGCTCTACTTTGTACGCACAAAATTTCATTACAGCAGTTAACAAAGCAGTCGTAGCATTCAACGGAATATCTAAGTTTTTTGCATCAGTATTGCAGCTGGCAACACCAGAAAAATCTATTTCTAACTTTGTCACTTGGTCATGTAAGAGTTGTTGCAGCGCTGCGACTGGCGGCAGCTGCAAGCCTAGCAACACCTGGAAATAATAATGCAGCAAACTGCTTTTTATTCCAGAATTGTTGTTGAACAGCAGCGGCGGACCTACCCTGAGAAGTTTTTTTCCTGCGCTATGTATGGCGTGTTGGTTAGGAAAAAATCGCGCAAGCAAAATAATTTTTTGCAGAGTTGCTAGCACTTTTTGTTGCTGATATTTTTCTTGCTGATTTTTTTGTTGGGGCCCTATGCCAATGCTCATCACCTGCATGTGCAAGAACTCTTCCATTTGCAAAGCTAATAAATTTACAGCTGCCCATAAAAACGGCTGTAAAATTTTTGTTGCCGTTTGCATGTTGCTCTACTCAACAGGTATTGGTAAAAGTTGCACAGACTGCAAAGCATCACGCAATACAGCCAAAGTAAGAGGTCGTTTTAATACAGCCTTAGCGCCAGCACACAGCCCCCATTGCAGGTCCGTACTTCGTTTAGTACCCGTGAGCAGAAAAAGAGACACATGGGGTAAGTTTGCCAAAGCTCTGATTAACTGAAAACCGTTGTTTTGGCTTAACATTAACTCAACAAAAACCACACTATTGTGAGCCAGCTGCTGGTGAAAACCGCTAATAGGAACTAGGCTCGTTGCGGTATACCCCAAGGTCATTAACTGGCGCTGCAGCTGCAGTGTTAACACCGGTGATTCATCTAAGATTAGAACTGTTGGCTGGCCTTGGCTCATACTGCTGTTGCTACTTCTGTGCTGAACTGTTGCAACAATTCTTCAGCGGTAAACGGCTTGGAAATAAACTGATCGACTCCATATGCCTTAGCTTTTGCACGAGCAACCACATCATCTTTGCTGCTGATAATACTAATATGAATATGCCGAAAGTCTGCGTGTTGTTTAAGTAGGGCACAAAACCGCCAGACATCGAGCGGGCCGGTTTCAGCATCCGCAAAAATTGCTAGTGGCTTGTGTTCCACTACTGCAGCTAGGCCACTAATGGTGTCGCATGTGGTCATCGCCCGAAATGGACTGCTTTGAAAGATCGCTTGTATTGTGACCAAAAGCGCTGGATTGTCTGCAATCACCAGAACAGTGCGGTCAATTTGCTTCGCTTGCGGCAACAATTGCGATTGTTGAAAAACCGGCAAAACCTGCAATTTATTTTGCTCATCCATGAGTCTTGCCTTTGTTGTGCCTGTTTAGCATCCGTGTTTAGTGACTTCAGTTTTAGCACAGCTTTTTGGATCTCGCCATTTTGTTTACAGCCAGAGACACTATTGCGCCATGTTATACTTGTATGAGTTTTTTTATACTTGGGTCTCATTGTTTATGACAGTAAAACTTGCAGTAGTCATGGATCCCATCCATGCCATCAATTTTAAAAAAGACACCTCACTTGCCATGTTGCTGGCTGCCCAAAAACGCGGCTGGGAACTATGGTATATAGAACAAGCAGGCCTTTATCTCGATCACGGTAAGGCCATGGCTCAGATGCAAGCTGTGGTGGTGCGTTACGATTCGAAAGATTGGTTCACGCTGGGCGAACCCATTCGCAGACCACTTGCAGATATGGATGTGGTGTTAATGCGCAAGGATCCACCTTTTGATAATGAATTCATCTACAGCACTTATATTCTAGAAGCAGCTGAGTTAGAGAACACTTTGATAGTCAACAAACCCAGCAGTCTACGCGACTGCAACGAAAAGGTTTTTGCTACCCTCTTTCCGCACTGCACACCACCTGTTCTTGTCACGCGCCTCCCCGCACTGCTACGTGAGTTTTATGCCGATCATCACGATGTAATTTTTAAACCATTGGATGGTATGGGCGGCTCTAATATTTTTCGAATCAAACCAGGCGACCCTAACATCAGTGTGATTATCGAAATTCTTACCGGCCATGGCAGTCAACAAATCATGGCGCAAAAATTTATTCCGGAAATCAGTCAAGGTGATAAACGCATTTTGATGATTGACGGCCAGCATGTCGGTTATGCCTTAGCAAGGATCCCAGCACCCAATGAAACACGTGGCAATCTGGCGGCCGGTGGTACTGCCAAAGGTGTTGAGCTTAGCACGCGTGATCGCTGGATTTGTGAACAGGTTGGTCCCACTTTAAAAGCCAAAGGTCTAGTTTTTGTTGGGTTAGATGTGATTGGCGATTATTTAACCGAAATCAATGTCACTAGCCCCACTTGTGTGCGGGAATTAGATGCAGCATTTAATTTGGATATTGCGGGCGATTTGATGAGTTGTATTGCACAAAAACTGGGTAAAGAATAAGTGTTAGATGACGTGAGCTCAGAATCATATTTTCTTTTTGCTCACCCACAATTTACATAAATTTAAAACAAACATGAATCTGCCCCCGTTAAATGAAGATTCGCTCGGCCCAACCCAGGAACGGTTTGGCTTTACCGTATTTATGTCGATATGTGTGCATGTGATGTTGATTCTTGGAGTTGGCTTTACCGTAGCAAAAGAACCTAACGTTATGACCAACATGGCCATCACTCTCGCCCAGTATCGCAGCAAAGATGCTCCCGAAGATCCGGATTTTCTAGCGCAGGCCAATCAGCAGGGCAGTGGCACCGAAGATGAAGCTTTGGCGCCGGCTTCACCCATAAAGTCACCCTTTGCGGCAAACACCATTGCTGATATCAGTGAGTATCTGCAAGAGCGACCCACTAGCAGCAGCAACAACACCAGCTCAGTAGTGGCTAGCAATAATCCCAGCAACTCTACAAGCGCAACCAAAGCTAGCCCTACAACAGCCCAAACTCCTTCTGCCATGCAAAATATTACCGGAGCACAAATGAGTGTTGCGGTGGCTTCATTACAAGCACAATTGGATTTACACCGGCAAGAATATGCCAAACGCCCCCGCCGCTATACACTCTCCTCGGCATCAACCAAAGAAAACTCCGACGCACTTTATCTTGATAACTGGCGTAAAAAAATTGAAGCCATCGGTAATATCAATTATCCCGAACAAGCTGCCTCACAAAGTATTTATGGCACACTGCGAGTGCTGGTGGCGATCAATCCCGACGGCAGTGTGAATGATATTCGTATCCTACGTTCATCTGGCGAACGTGTCCTCGATGAAGCCGCAGTGCGTATTGTGCAGCTCGCTGCACCCTTTCAACCCTTCCCCCCCACCATGCGATCTAAGGCGGATGTTCTGGAAATTATTCGCACTTGGCAATTTCATCGCGGCAATAATTTCAGCAGTTTCTGACGAGCGCGCACCATGACTCTTGCCAAAACAGACTCACCCCTTTCACTCGTTAATCATTTTTTAATTGCCATGCCGCAATTAAACAATTCGTATTTCGCCGACACTGTGATTTATATGTGGCAACATAATTCGGAAGGCGCCTTGGGTCTGGTCATCAATCTGCCGATTAAAATGCGCATGACCGATATATTTGAACAACTTGGTCTGACCGACTTACGGATGTCTACAGCCAATCCTTTTATTTTGTCAGGCGGCCCGGTAGAAACTGATAAAGGATTTGTGTTGCATGACGCTGATCCCCGTTGGCCCTCATCCCTAGCAGTCACAGAGCACCTCAGTATTACAACTTCGCAGGATATTCTGGCTGCTATAGGCCGTGGCGAAGGCCCACAAAATTATTTGATAGCCCTTGGTTGTTCTGGCTGGAGCGCAGGACAACTCGAACAAGAGTTGGTGCAAAATTCTTGGTTTACCTGCTTAGCCACCAAGGATATTATTTTTTCTACCGAGTTTTCCAAAAAACCTGATATGGCCGCTGCCACCCTAGGCTTTTCGATGGCACAACTGACCAATGATGTAGGGTATTCATGAGTACGACACTGACTTTGTTTGGTATCGATTTTGGCACGCGCAAAATTGGCATCGCTGTGGGTCAGACTCTTACTCGCACTGCAATGGGCATAGCCGTGCTGGCGGTACGTAACGGCGAACCCGACTGGATTGAGCTCGATAAGCTGGTAAAACAGTGGAAACCTGGTGCTTTTGTAGTAGGCATGCCCTACAACATGGACGGCAGCGAAAGTGACATGTCGGATCTTGCACGCAAATTTTCTACTACTCTTACCACTCGTTACGTGTGCCCGTGTCACCCAATCGATGAAAGACTCAGCACACGTGCCGCTAAAGAAATCAGCCGTAACAATGCACAACTACGTGGCAAACGCCCTAATGACAGAGCGCAAGTTGATGCGATGGCAGCACAACTTCTGCTGGAGTCGTGGTTTGATGCGAATTATTAAAAATAAATTTATATCTGGAACAATATTCCGATAGCTACTGGTTAAGTGGAAAATTCAGAGCGTAATGAAACGCGGCTAGAAAGATCGAAATATTGACAATACTGCCTTGTAGTAACAAGGGCACACACGCAAATGCACCCCGACAAATATGCACTTACACTTTACGACCCATGCGATAATGACGCATGCAAAAATTCTCTGAACTTCCCGATCTCCCCCCCAGCCTGTTACAAGCCGTAGATGCCCTCGGTTATGCAGCCATGACCCCCATTCAAGCAGAAGCCTTGCCGCTGCTGCTCGCCGGCATGGATGTACAAGCACAGGCTAAAACCGGTAGTGGCAAAACAGCAGCCTTTGGTTTGGCCTTGTTGGCCAAGTTACAAATTGGGCAAGGCCGTTTGCAAAGCCTGGTGTTGTGCCCCACGCGTGAACTCGCCGATCAGGTCAGTAAGGAAATTCGCGCCCTCGCCCGTTTTATACCCAATGTAAAAATACTAAGTTTATGCGGTGGTATTCCCTTGCGCCCCCAACTCGCTTCCCTTAAACACGAACCCCATATCGTGGTGGGTACTCCGGGTCGTATTTTAGAATTACTGTCGTTAGGCGAATTAAAACTCGATGTGCTGCAGAGTGTCATCCTCGATGAAGCCGATCGTATGCTCGACATGGGTTTTCTAGACGATGTCACCAGCATTCTCAATCAAACACCCACAACCCGAAATACTTGGTTGTTTTCGGCTACCTACCCCCGCGAAATAAAGGCACTGAGCAAGCAGTTTCAACGCAAGCCCACTGAAATTACCGTCGACAGCCAACACGATGCCAACGTAATTGAGCAACTGTTTTATAAAGTCGACATCGACGAAAAACCCGCAGCCGTACTTACCTTACTGCGCACGCAGCAGGCCGAAAGCTGCCTGATTTTTTGCAACACCAAAGTCGACACCAACAAACTAACCGATTATTTATTTAAAAGTGGCGTACCCACACTCAGCCTGCATGGCGATATGGATCAGCGCGAGCGTGAAGAAACACTGGTGCAATTTGCCAACGGCAGCAGTCGTGTGTTGGTAGCCACAGATGTGGCTGCACGTGGCTTGGATATCAAAGCATTACCGCTAGTGCTTGCCTACGAACTACCTGCTGATGCTGATCTGCACACGCATCGCATAGGTCGCACGGGTCGTGCTGGTGAAATTGGTCTCGCCATGAGCCTGGTTGCAGCCACGGAAATGAATCGACTTGCTCGCATTGAAATCCTGATGGACGCTGCCGTAACCTGGACTAGACTGCCCTCACGTACCAATACCAGCGCCTTACCTGCGCCGACCATGCGCACAATGGTGATTGATGCCGGACGGCAAGATAAATTACGCCCAGGTGATATTGTCGGAGCCTTAACTGGTGTGGCGGGCCTGACTGCCGATCAAATTGGCAAAATCGATGTGTTTGCCACACGCTCGTATGTTGGGGTTTCGTACAAGGTCATCGACCAAGTAATGGAAAAATTGCGTGTCGGAAAAATAAAAGGCCGCAACTTCCGAATTCGTAAATTGTAGAACTACCTGCATGCGTCTGAATAAATATATCAGTGAAGCTGGGTTTTGCTCGCGCCGCGAAGCCGACGAGTTAATTACTGAGCAGCGTGTGACACTCAACGGTGTTGTAGCTGTAACCGGCAGCAAATGGCTGGAGGGCATGATCGTTTGTGTTGATGACGAAGAGATCAAACTTAAAGTCACCATCAACAACAAACGCAAACATATTTACATTGCCCTCAACAAACCGGTGGGCATCACCTGCACCACCGACCAAAACATCAAAGGCAACATCATCGACTTTGTAGATCATCAGGAACGTATTTTCCCCATTGGCCGGCTCGATAAAGATTCCGAAGGATTGATTTTGCTCACTAGCAACGGTGATATCGTCAATAAAATTCTGCGTTCAGAAAACAATCACGAAAAAGAATATCTAGTGGGTGTGCATAAAGCGGTTAACGATGATTTTTTACGCGTCATGGCGCGCGGGGTTCACATCCATGGTCATCTCACTAAACCCTGCAAAGTGTCGCGCCTTGCCAAATACGGATTTAGAATTATTCTGACCCAAGGTTTAAACCGACAAATCCGCTTGATGAGTGCAGCACTTGGCTACAAAGTTACGCAGCTGTGTCGCATCCGAATTGTTAATGTGCTTTTAGGTCAACTAAAACCTGGTTCTTGGCGAAATTTAACCGATAAAGAGCTGGCAGGACTGCTGCCGGAATTCAAAGATTGGTAAAAAAAAGCGAGCACAGCGCTGCAATTGGAAAGCTGCAGAGCCTATGCAGGTAGTTTATCAACTAGAAGTTAAATAGACTCTGGCGACCTAGCTTTAGCGCGGGCAACTTCCCGATCCACGATACCTTTTTGTACCAGGGTTTTCAGGGATTGATCGAGTGTTGTCATGCCAACCTGCGAGCCGGTCTGAATAGCAGAATACATCTGGGCAACTTTATCTTCGCGGATCAAATTACGGATGGCTGATGTACCAATCATGATTTCGTGCGCAGCCACACGACCACCGCCAATTTTTTTGAGCAGCGCTTGCGACACCACCGCTTGTAGGGACTCGGACAGCATCGAACGCACCATCGATTTTTCTGTCGCCGGAAATACGTCAACTACCCTGTCGATTGTTTTGGCAGCAGAGGTTGTATGCAATGTGCCAAACACCAAGTGACCGGTTTCGGCGGCTGTCAGTGCCAAACGAATGGTTTCCAGATCGCGCAGCTCACCGACCAGAATAATGTCGGGGTCCTCACGCAAGGCAGAACGAAGTGCAGCATTAAAACTGTGAGTATCGCGGAATACTTCGCGCTGGTTAATCAGAGATTTTTTGCTTTCGTGTACAAATTCGATCGGATCTTCGATAGTCAGAATGTGTTCATATTTGGTGTTGTTAATGTAATCGATCATGGCCGCCAACGTGGTGCTTTTACCTGAGCCAGTAGGCCCGGTGACACAGACAAGACCACGGGCATTGTCTGAAATTTTGCGGAAGATTTCCCCCATGCCCAGTTGTTCCATCGACAAAATTGTAGTGGGAATTGTTCTAAAAACAGCAGCAGCACCCCGGTTTTGGACAAAGGCATTTACTCTGAAACGGGCAAGACCAGGAATTTCAAAGGAAAAATCGACTTCCAGAAACTCTTCGTACAGCTTGCGTTGTTTGTCGTTCATGATTTCGTAGATAAGATCATGCACGGCTTTGTGATCCATTGGTTCTACATTAAGACGACGAATGTCACCGTCAACCCGAATCATCGGGGGTAAACCTGCAGTAAGATGCAAGTCTGAGGCTTTTTGTTGTACGCTGAAGTTAAGCAATTCCTGAATATTCATGTAAGTTTTAAGCCCCTACTACGCATGATAAGATTTTTTAATTTAAGGTTGAGCACTGAATCATTATGACCGAAAGCATATCAGCTAATTTAGAACTTATGCACCAACACATTACGCAATTTGAAAAGCAGTATTCGCGCGTCCCCGGCTCAGTACAATTGCTGGCGGTCAGTAAAACTCATGGTGTGGACAGTATTCGCACTGCACTTGCGGCTGGTCAGCATAACTTCGCAGAAAACTATATGCAGGAAGCCCTCGCTAAGATTGCGACCTTATCAGATGAACACATTTTTTGGCATTTTATTGGTCCGATACAATCGAACAAGACCAAAGTTCTGGCGGCAAATTTTGACTGGATACACAGCGTGGATCGCAGCCACATTGCGCAACGTTTGCATGAGCAACTGCCACCGGGAAAAGCACCGCTTAATGTGCTGCTGCAAGTAAACATCAGCGATGAAGACAGCAAAGCCGGCGTTTCTTTAAGGGAGTTGCCCGAGTTAGCTGCTGCAGTTGCTAGCTTGTCTAGGCTAAAACTATGCGGCTTGATGGCCATTCCTGCCCCAAGCGCAGATATTGCAGCACAGCGGTCTAGCTTTGCTTTGCTGGCTCAAGCACGCGCTACTCTGGTTGAGCTTGGACACCTTGACTGTATACATTTGTCGATGGGCATGAGTGCAGATTATGAAGCGGCTATCGCTGAAGGGGCCACTATGATTCGTATTGGCACTGATATTTTTGGTGCGCGATCTAAACGCCCAACAACTGATGCATAAGTTATAGAACAAGACCGCCTGCCAATCCGCGCCAAGCGACTCTTATTCCCCTGTTCTCCTGTTTCCTACTGGAGATATAAGTCAGTTCCATGAGTTACAATATGATGATGATTGCACCTAACACCACCATCGGTTTTATAGGCGCTGGCAACATGGCGTCGGCCTTGCTTGCCGGCTTGCTTGCCAAGGGCATTGCACCGGCTCAGCTATGGGTTGCCAACCCTAGTGCAGCCAAACTCACAGCGTTTGCTGCTCAAGGCGTCAACACTACTTCTGATAACCTCGCCGTAGTTGCACATTGTCAGACCATTGTGTTGGCCGTAAAACCCCAAAAAATGGCAACTGTTGTGCAGGCTTTGCAAACATCCCTGATAGCAAAACCCTGCTTGCTGATTTCCATAGCAGCTGGAATTAGCTGCCATGGCTTGCTCAGCTGGACACAACCATCACAAGCTATTGTGCGTTGCATGCCCAACACCCCGGCCTTGGTTGGTGCTGGCGCCTGTGGCATGTTTGCCAACGCCAACGTAAATGCCGATCAGAAACTTACCGCACAAGCCATTATGCAAGCAGTCGGTAGTGTCTGTTGGCTGGAGCGCGAACAACAACTGGATGCAGTCACTGCGTTGTCCGGTTCGGGACCTGCCTATTTTTTTGTGTTGATTCAAGCCATGCAGGCCGCTGGAATAAAATTGGGATTACCTGCCGAAGTAGCCCGACAACTGAGCTTGCAGACGGCATTTGGCGCAGCCAAACTGGCCTTGCACAGCGACATGGACGTTATCGAATTACGTCGTCGTGTCTCTTCTCCTGGTGGCACCACCGAAGCAGCCATCAAACAATTTGAATCTGAAAATTTTCACAACATGGTGGAACGCGCACTTACCCAAGCGGCACTACGCGCGCAGGAGCTGCGTAACATAGAGTTGACTTGAGATGTAAGGCGTTTGAGCGAGACCACAACTAATTCATTAACTTTATACAGAAGCTAAAACACAAGCTTATACACAAGAGAACAATGATGGGTCCAACAATAGGAAAAGCATTGATATTAATCATCAACAGCCTGGGTGGTTTGTACATACTGGCTGTGTTGTTGCGTTTTTTGCTGCAAGCAGTGAAAGCTGATTTTTACAATCCGGCGTCGCAGGCCATCGTCAAAATCACTACCCCACTGCTAAAACCATTTCGCAAAGTGATTCCCGGTTTTCGGGGGCTGGATTTTGCAGCCTTGTTCCTAGCTCTGGCCTTGAACACCGCAGCCACTTCAATGATGATTTTTGTTGGTGGTTATACGTTGCCCGGCATTGGCATTATTGTGAGCTGGGCTTTGGTAGGTCTGCTCGCCTTTATCCTCAACATTTATTATTACAGCCTGATGATTTCTGTCATAGCCAGCTTTATCGCTCCTTTTAGTGGCAACCCAATACTGCTAGTGATTTACCAAATTCTGGAGCCAATAAACAGCCGAGTGCGCCGCATAATTCCTCCCATGGGCGGTCTCGATCTCTCGCCGTTGTTTATCTTCTTAGGTATTAATGTGCTAGAAATATTGTTGGTAAACTCCATTGCGCAGGGTTTGAATCTAAGACCCGACCTAGTCATTGGTATTTAAGTACAAGCCGTAATTTTATGGAAAATACGCTCAAACAAATTCCCGCCGATTCAGTTGGCATTGTAAGCCCACAGCGTTTGCATTTTGCAGAGCCATTGAGGCTGCGCAGTGGCCGGGTTATTGAAAATTATGATCTGATGGTAGAAACCTACGGCACTTTAAATGCTGACAAATCCAATGCAATTTTGGTGTGTCATGCATTAAGTGGCGATCATCATGCAGCTGGTTTTCACGATGCCCAAAACCCGAAAGAAAAACCTGGTTGGTGGGATTGTGCCATTGGTCCTGGCAAACCTTTTGATAGCAAAATATTTTTTATCGTGTGCTTAAACAACCTAGGTGGCTGTGCTGGCAGTACTGGGCCGTCTTCCATTAATCCGGAAACAGGCAAACCGTTCGGACCTGATTTTCCCATTGTCACAGTGCGTGACTGGGTCAACAGTCAAGCAAGGCTCGCTGATCGCCTCGGTATCCAGCAGTGGGCAGCGGTAATCGGTGGCAGTCTTGGTGGCATGCAAGTGATGCGTTGGGCCATTTCTTTTCCTGATCGATTGCGCCACGCCATCGTCATTGCAGCTGCCCCTAAACTGTCGGCACAAAACATCGCCTTCAATGAAGTAGCGCGGCAGTCAATCATGAGTGATCCCGAATTTCACAATGGGCGTTACTACGATTTCAACACCTATCCGAAGAAAGGAGTTACATTGGCGCGAATGGTGGGGCATATCACTTATCTGTCGGATGCTGTGCTCAGTAACAAATTTGGCAAAGATGCCATTGTTGATACTTTTGGTCGTGATTTACGCAGTGGCAAACTCAGCTTCGGTTTTGATTTGGATTTTCAGGTACAGAGTTACTTGCAATACAAAGGTGAATCTTTTTCTAAAAATTTTGATGCCAATACATATCTGCTGATCACCAAAACTCTTGATTATTTCGACCCTGCTGTCGATTACGATGGTGATCTGAGCAAAGCTTTCGCCAACAGCAACTGCAAGTTTCTGGTGATGGCCTTTACCAGCGACTGGCGCTTTGCGCCGGAACGATCGAAAGAAATAGTGGAAAGCCTGCTCAAAGCCAAACGGGAAGTGAGTTATCTAGAAATAGAGGCCGATGCAGGTCACGATTCTTTTTTGTTGGCAGTACCACGTTATATGCAAGCACTACACGCCTACATGAGCAGAGTGGCGGCCGAAATTATTTCGCTGCCAGATATTAGTAGAGAGTCACACTGATGCGTGCCGATTTGAGTTTGATTCAAGATTGGATAAGCCCAGGCAGCCGCGTGTTGGATCTAGGCTGTGGTGATGGTTCTTTTCTGGCACATTTAAAACGTACCAAAAATATCCGTGGTTGTGGCCTCGAAATTGATCCTGCCAACATACATCTTTGTCTACAGGCTGGGATCAATGTGATCGAACAAGACATGGATAAGGGGCTGGCAAATTTTGAGACCGACAGCTTTGACACTGTAGTTTTAGCGCAAACATTACAAGCGCTGCACAAACCCGACGAAATTGTGGATGCCATGATACGGGTTGGGAAAAATTGCATCCTAACCTTTCCTAACTTTGCCTACTGGCGGCACCGGTTGTCACTGTTGACTGGTGGTCGTATGCCAAAATCACCACAGTTACCCTATGAGTGGTACAACACGCCAAACCTGCATCACTGTACCATTGGTGATTTTGATGCTTTGTGTGCTACCAAAAAAATCAAGGTCTTGCACCGCACGGTGGTGGATGATCAACATCTGCACAGTACACTAGCAAACTTTAATCCGAATTTTTTCGGGGTCAATGCTATTTATCACATCAGTCGGTAAGTTTGTATGCAAGAGACTGGGCGTGTCATTTTTGGTAAATTTTTTAAGCACAAATTTATGCGGGCTCTGCAATATAGTCTAGCGTTTTGTCTGCTGCTGTCAGCCGTTGACACCAAAGCCGACTCGCAGGACTTTGACAAATACACCGTACATTACATCGCAGTGAACAGCACTTTTCTAACCCCGAAAATCGCTCAGCAGTATCACATTGTACGAAGCCAACGCCGTGCTTTTCTCAATATTGCCGTGTTGCGTAATAATCCGAACGGCTCCACCACACCTGTTACTGCCACCCTTAGTGGTGGTAAAACTAATTTGCTGCAACAAACAGGCAGCATCGAGTTTGAGCAGATTCAAGAAGGTGAGTCCATCTACTACATAGGCCAGTTTGATTTTTCTAATGCAGAAATTGTGCGCTTCACCGTTCAAGTGCAACCGGAACAAAAAGGCCCAGCCTATAATGTTCAGTGGACAACCCAGTTGTATTCCGACTAGGTATTTTTGCATATAGCCACAACGATCGTATCTTCGTGGTCATGCAGGTATCGGGAGGATTAGTAGATTAGCTATCCCCCTCCTTTTTTTAACCGATAATCCCAGACTTTTTTATGACCACCATCGTACTTGCCAGCAGCAATCAGAAAAAACTTCAAGAGCTACAAGCAATGTTGGCTGGGAAAGCAGTTACTTTTGTGCCCCAAACAAATTTTAATATCACCGACGCCGTTGAAGATGGACAGAGCTTTGTGGCCAACGCCCTCATTAAAGCCCAGCATGCCAGTCGGCTTACAGGCTTACCGGCTCTTGCTGATGACTCAGGCCTGGAAGTTGATAGTCTAGGCGGCGCCCCTGGTATTTATTCGGCACGTTTTGCCAACATACACGGCACCGGTAATAGTTCTGATGCCGATAACAATGCACTACTTTTGGCGCGGCTTGTAGGTGTGCCAGAAGCCCAACGATGTGCACGCTTTCGCTGTGCTATTGTGTTGGTTCGTACTGCTGATGATCCACTGCCTGTTATCTGTGAGGGCACTTGGGAAGGCAGCATCCTGGCTGCAGAAGCTGGTAGTAATGGTTTTGGTTATGACCCGCTTTTTTTTGTTCCCACCCACGGCTGTGCTTCCGCTCAATTATCTGCTGTAGTCAAAAACAGTATCAGTCACCGCGCTCAGGCCTTGCAACTTTTACTGCAACGTTGGCCTTTTTGAAAACTGTCATGAACTCATCAACACTTACCTTGCCTCCATTGAGCCTCTACATTCACGTGCCTTGGTGTGTGCGCAAATGTCCTTATTGTGATTTCAATTCACATCAACAGCAGGGTGTGTTGCCGGAAGCTGACTATATTAGTGCCCTGTTACAAGATTTGCGTAATGACAGCCACTATATTCAGGGCCGTCTTATACATTCCATCTTTATTGGCGGTGGCACTCCCAGCTTGTTCGCAGCCAGCAGCTATGCACATTTATTCGAAGAAATTAATCGCATCGTAGCTTTTACAGACAATATGGAAATAACGTTAGAAGCCAACCCTGGTACTTTCGAACAGGAAAAATTTTCTGCCTATCGTGCTGCTGGCATCAATCGACTTTCCATCGGTGTGCAAAGTTTTAACGACTCCCATTTACAAACTCTTGGCCGTATCCATGGTGGGGCGGAAGCTCTACGCGCTGCCGACATAGCCCGTAAAGCTGGCTTCGATAATTTCAATCTTGATTTGATGTTTGGTCTGCCTTCCCAAACCACAACACAGGCCTGCGCTGATTTAACTACTGCGATTGCTTGTGCGCCCACCCATCTGTCGTGGTATCAACTCACTATCGAACCCAACACCGAATTTTTTCGGCGACAGCCTGTGTTGCCTCTTGATGATGACATTGCCTACATGCAGGATAGCGGCATCGCTTTGTTAGCTAGTCACGGTTACCAACGTTACGAAATTTCGGCCTATTGCCAGCAGGGTAAACAAGCGCGCCATAATCTCAATTATTGGCAATTTGGTGATTACCTCGGCATAGGGGCAGGAGCTCACGGCAAAATTACCCTACCATCAACTACTTCCAGCTGGCATTCCAGCATTGCCGTGCAACAGACGGCTGCCATTTTGCGCACCCGAAAAACCCGTATGCCTGCGCACTATCTTGACCCTGCACTAGCATTTACTACAGAAGCACTTACGGTGCCTACACATGAACTGCCACTTGAATTTATGATGAATGCCATGCGTTTGAGTGGCGGTGTAGAGCTCAAGTTGTTTGCCGAGCGTACCGGTCTTAGTGCACAACAATTGCAAGAACCACTGCACAAGCTTTATAAATCAGACTTGCTAGAAGCATACTCCACGCACCTGCGCCCCACCGCCAAAGGCTTACAATTTTTAAATGAGATACTGTTGGAGTTTATGTAGCGGCGATTTTATATATTGATTTTTTACTTTAACTGTTGGCTCTAATTTATAAGATGCGCTTAAGTTTATTTTTTTTAATTTGGCTAATTGCCAGTGTTCCTGTCACTGCCCAGCAATATCCGCAGCGTATAGTCAGTATGAACTTGTGTACTGATCAGTTGCTGTTATTACTAGTAGAGAAAAACCGCATTGCTGCGCTAAGTTACCTTGCGACTAATTCTGAATATTCGGCACTGGGTACAGAGGCCACTGGCATTCCAACCAATCGCGGTCAGGCCGATGAAATTATTACCTTCATGCCAGACCTGGTATTAACAAGCCAATTCAGTGCCACACAAACAGCAAATTTATTAGAACGTATGCACTACAAAGTACACCGCCTTGGATTTGCTGACAGCCTGCAAGGAGTTTATAAACAAATCAACGAAATTGCACAGCTGACAGGTACCTCCCTCCAGGCTCAAGTTTTGATAAACCAAATGCAAACAAACATAAAGCTCCAGACACAAAAACTAAACGAAATTGTTAAGGGCAAGTCTGCAGCATTTTTTTCCAGCAACGGTTTTACCTACGGCAGTGGAACATTACAGGACGATTTTATAAATATGCTTGGGATGCACAATGTTGCAGCGGATGGTGGCTTTAACGGCCCCGCCTTGTTGCCCCTGGAAATATTGCTCTCTGCAGCGCCAGATTTTATCTTCATGGACAAACGCAATGATCTCGATAAACAATTAGCCCACCCACTGTTAAATCATCCTGCACTTGCGGCTCTCGCACCTCACACCAGAGTGCTGACTTTGGCTGACAGCTATTTTCAATGTGCCGGACCCCAACTGGCAGAGGCTTATCAATCACTTGCCGAGCAGCTAGACCATGCCAAATAAAGCCAAGACGCTTCTATGGTTGTTATGGCTGTTGCTTCCACTACTGCTGTGGGTGGAGTTGGTGAGTGGGTCGGCTGCTATTTCACTGTTGCCAGCCATAACTGACATACTCAATTCAAATACCAGCATCGCAACCATAATTCTGACCGAAGTACGTTTACCGCGCGCCTTGCTTGCTGCAATGGTGGGCGCCTCGCTAGGAATTTCCGGCGCAGCAATGCAGGGTTTGTTGCGTAATCCCTTAGCCAGCCCAGACATTCTTGGTGTTTCACAAACTGCAGCGTTATTTGCTGCCTTTGCTTTATATTTTGGATTGTCGCAACTAAGCTGGTTCTTATTGCCGCTAGCCGCCTTGGTCGGTGCGTTAACGGCAGTCGTGTTGATGTTAAGTCTGGCGCGGCGTATTGCCGGTACTCACACCATCATTTTGGCTGGGATAGCCATCAGTGCGCTGGCCGGTGCACTTATTGCATTGGCACTAAACTTTGCGCCCAATCCTTATGCCTTACAGGAAATTTATTTTTGGATGCTCGGTTCGGTTGCAAACCGCAGCATGAACGAAGTATGGCTTGTGTTACCGATTATGGTGTTAGGTTGGGCATTGTTGTTATACAGCCGGCGTTTTCTGGACGCGCTAAGCCTGGGCGAAGACACCGCACTAAGTTTAGGTTTTGCTCTAACGCCGTATTCATGGCTTATTATTGTTGGAGTAGCGTGTTGCACCGGCGCAGCTGTTGCGGTGAGCGGTACCATCGGCTTTATTGGTCTGGTAGTACCGCATATTTTGCGTGGCATAGTTCACGCACAATCAGGACGCCTATTATGGTTATCCTTACCCGGCGGTGCGGTGCTATTACTGCTGGCAGATATTATTGTGCAATGGCTACCCGGCGCCCAAGAATTACAGCTGGGCGTGATTACTGCCATGTTAGGCAGTCCATTTTTCTTGTATCTACTGCTGCACAAACGGCAGCTCTTTGTATGACAAGTAACCAGACCTCAGTGCAGCACCCACTTTTGTCCGCACATAATTTAACTCGTAAAGTTGCAACGAATGTGCTGCTCGACAATATTAATGTGCAAGTATTTGCTGGTGAAGTGCTGGGTATAATTGGGCCAAACGGTGCTGGCAAATCTACGCTGCTCAAAATATTGGCAGGAGTAACCACTTGTGACGAGGGACAACTGAAGTTAGTAGCAACGCCGTTTGCTGCCTGCAGTGCCAACAACAAAGCACGTACACTGGCTTATCTCGAACAACGCCCCCATGTTTATTGGCCGCTTGTAGTCAAACAAGTTGTTGCCTTAGGGCGACTGCCTCATACCAATTCAACAGCATTAATGAACGCTAATGCTATCGAGTCAGCGCTTGCTTTTACCGGCAGCAGTAAATTACAAGATCGCCTGTTTCATACCTTGTCCGAAGGCGAAAAAATGCTGGTGAACCTCAGTCGTGTGTTGGCCACCGAACCTCAGCTTATTCTGGCTGATGAACCCACGGCTGCCCTCGATCCTTATCATCAATTACTGGTGTTGGAATTATTTCGCAAACTTAGCCGGCAGGGTCTGGGCATCATTCTGGTGTTACATGACTTACAGTTAGCAGCACGTTTTTGTGATCGTCTGCTATTGTTGCATCAAGGTAAAATGATGAGCGAGGGTAGCCCGGCTAGTGTGTTAAGCACTACCAATTTGGCGCAGTCTTACCGGATAAACGCCTCTTATGACAGCACTCTCGGCACTGTGACTGTTTTGGGTCGTTTGTAAATATTTTTTCTTAGGGGAATAAGCCGTGGCCATTTGGAAAAAAACTACTTCTGTAAAACTCATGAACGATCACATGCTCGGTACCATGTGTGAACATGTCGGCCTGCAGATCACTGAGCTAGGTGACGACTATATCAAGGCCACCATGCCGGTCGATCATCGTACGCGGCAATATATGGGCATCATGCATGGTGGTGCCTATGTGGTGCTGGCAGAAACAATTGGCAGCTTAGGTGCAAACTTGTGCTGTCCAGAAGGATTTTATGTTGTGGGTCTCGAGGTCAATGCCAATCACGTACGGGCCGGTAAACCACCTTACGTTACCGGCATCACCCGCCCCTTGCATATCGGTACATCCACGACAGTATGGGAAACAAAAATTTACGATGTTGAAGATAATCTGTTGAGTGTGTCGCGCTTAACGACAATGATTCTTAAAAACAAGAGTTAAATTGGCATCTAAAATCATTTCTTTATTTTTTATTTTTTTGGTGAAGCATGTTTAGCGCAAGAAGTGGCACATCGCTAATTAAAACATCAACTCCCAGCGTCAATGCTAGATTGATCTCGGCAACACTGTTACACGTATAAACTGCAAATAATTTATTAAACTTACGCACTAACTGCATCATGTCAGCATTCAACATCTCGATGTGGACACACAGACCGTGTAAATATGGCTGCGTAGTCAGCATGCGGAGAGCAAAATGTACATCATGTTCCGGTACCAAATTGAGCACCAAGCCCTGCAATGGCGCAATAGCATGGGCATGCATCAAACTGACAGTATCAAAACTCGACACCAAAATATCTTTATCTGGCCGCATCCCAATTATCTGCAAGGTTTGTAAAATTTTTTTCTGCTGGCGCAACAAAGATTCGTGTGGAATTTTTTTTAACTCTAATAACAGCCTGCAGCGGGTGCTATAAGAAGCAACGAAATCCTGCAAACTTATTATTTTTTGGCGGTCATCTGGTGCGCTATGACCGGCGAAAGAAAACTCACGCAATTGCGAAAAAGTAAAATCTTGGATGTGTAAGCCTGGCAAATCCAACTTGCACAGATCGTCGTCATGCCAGAGCACCGCTACTTCATCTAATGATAATTGAATGTCAGTCTCAATGCCGTCGACTGCATGATTGAGCGCAAGTTCAAAAGCCGTATGCGTATTTTCTGCAGCCTCCCTGTTGGCACCACGATGTGCGTAGATCAAAGTGTTGGTCATGGCAAGCCTGCGATAAATTGACTCATGGACACTGTCATCGCGTAAAAATGTGGATTAAACGTCAGGCGGCGCAGGGGCCCATAGGCAAGATTGTGAGCAGTAATTTCGCCCAGCCACATCTCTTGAAGATTTGAGTGACCTGCTTCAAATTTTGCAATTTCATATGGTTCATAATGTAATAAATTTTTGTAGCTGCCGTTAACGCCATAATGTGGATCTTCCGGCGGCAACATGATGGCAGTATGGGCGCTGCTCAAAATACGCTGTGCTGGCACAGCACTGAGCACCCACTCCAGATTAGTATGTTCGACTTTTTCGGTTGCGTACCACACCAATTTACGGTGTGGATGTTGCTCTCGTTGCATAAAGCGCATGGTTGCGTCTGCATTTACTGTGGCATCATCTGCACTTGCCACTCCAAATACAGGGATAGACACTGAAGTTTGTGGCAGTGCCTGTATCAACCCATACATTTGCGTAACAGCATTCATGCAAAACGACTCATATTTATACAAGTCGTGATCGCATCGCACGTTCACCCATGCCCCTTGTGGAATTAGCCAACTGTATAAAGAGTGTAGCCTTGCCCAAGCTGCCCGCGCCGTAATTTCCAAAGCAGGGGCAAACAGAAATAAACCTCGCACCCGGTCATCTTGCTTGGCATGTAATACGCTCAACGCAGCACCGGCCGAATATCCAGCCAGATATAACTCATCAACTTCATCAGCCAAACAGTCAGCACCATAGGCAACAGCCTTGGCCCATTCTTGCCAAGGTACATCGAGCAAGTCGCCTGGCTGAGTACCGTGCCCTGGTAAAAGTATGACCATTACACGAAAGCCCTTCGCTTGAAAAAAAGTCGCAAGATGCCGCATGTGATAGGGCGAATCGGACAAGCCATGCGTGAGCAGCACACCACGCTTATAAGGTTTTGTGCGGCTGCGTTGTACTTCGCCAAGAGGATGTAACTCAAACGGAGCATTGCCGGCGACCAACTTTTCAAACTCGTGTTTGCTGTTATGAACTTGTAAAAGTTGCGAGGCGGTACGCTGTATGTATTGGGCAAAGGTCAACCCACTAGCATTGAAATTTGTGTTTACACCTGAGGGTCGGTGCCGCTCACTAAGTTTTAACACACGCTAATCCTATTTATTTTTTGGCACGGCGTTGAAAAACTTTCGTGGACATATCCGCTAGCAACCCCACCATTTTCTGCATAAAACTTATCGGCAGTGGTGTTATTTTAGGCAACGGTGCGGCCATTGCGTCGAGCAACGAAACGACCAAAGCCTGAGTATCGCCTACATTTTCTAGCAGTATGTCGTGGCTTGTTGAGGGGATCATATATAAAGACTTCTTCATTGCAGCGACCTGACTTTGAATCAGTTGAGCACTTTGTGGATCAACAATTGGATCATCAGTTGCTTGTATCAAGGCCACTGGGCAGATTATTTGTGGTAGACAATGCTGTAATGCTTCTGCAGCTTTGCGTATTTCAACCATAGCGCGCACCGGTTTGTGATGATATTCGAACTGAGGATAGCGTGGCTTAAAGTGATAAAACGGCTTGACACCATCTTCCATGAACGCCCATTGAGCGAGACGATTAATGCCGTCGAGCAGTGGTGCGGAACCAATATAGCCATCTCGAAATTTAAGTGGCGCTGCCACAGCCACGACTCCCAGCAGCCCCGCGGGCTGCGTGGCAGCCACTTGTAGCGCTAAGGACGCTCCCGTGCCAAAACCGGCGAGTACTACACTTGGAGACAAATGCGCCATAATCTCAAAGCCGCGTCGTACCGAAAAAAGCCAATCGTTCCAGCTTCTATCGCGCAAATCCCAAGGGGACGTGCCATGGCCTTTAAGCCTTACTCCCAGCACCGGATGCCCAGCTTTAAGCAGACTTTCGGCTAGCTCACGCAAAGAAGCTGGACTGGACAGAAAACCGTGTACCAACACCACACCTGATTTGCTAGACACCGCTGGCATCAGCAAAAATGGTTCGCCATTAGCGCCCAGAGTTTCAGCACTATTAATGTGTGTGTAATGCTGCTGGGAAAATTTAAGCTTATTGTGGGCTACCGCTCGCATTTCATCATCGAAGAGAAATCCAGCCATGAGTACGCCTGTTGGCACTACTGCCTGTTCAACGATATGAATGACATTGGTAAGCAAAGCGATTTCATTAGCGTAAACACGAATGGTATTTTCCAAACGGGGATCACGGTGGCCGTCACCACCACGGATAGCCGGCAGCAAGCGATAATGGCTGGGGGTAATATCGATTAAATTGGATGCTGTTGCTACTTCAAAAAACTGGATTAGCAGAGCGCTGCTGCCATTATGGATGCCGTCATAAACCTCAGGATCAATGAGAGAACGGTGTAAATATAGATCGGGTTGCTGCTGAACCTCTTTCAAAATTCGATATAAAAGGCTATGAAACATTGATTTTTCAATTTCAGCAACCCCAGTTTCCAGTATTCGCACAACCAAACGAGAAGCTAGATGAGAGAGATTTATTGTTACTTTCGAGTACATCTCTTGCATACATAAATCACGTAAACGATTACTTGTGCGCCTTATGGACAGGGCTGCTAGGTTTTCTACCAACTGGCTTGCACTGTCTTTTAGAGCAAACAGTTCATCAAGGGAATCTATCTTCTCAAAACTGTCGCTGAGCATATGCAGGTCTGCATCAGTCCAGGCCACATCGGGATGTATAGGTTGGCCGAAGCGAATATCCATATCAGTATCACGCAACAATAGGTTGCCCTCCACTAACAACTCGTCGTTACCGCGCTGCCCCAGATCTACATGAAATAATTCCGCCGCCTTACTCAGAATGTTGTCACCTTTATGCAGAGGGTAGAAAGTAATATTGGACGGTACAATCAAGGTGGGTAAGAGCGCAGCCGCTACCAGTGCTTCACGACCGTCAAGTCCGAGCGCTGCCACCCAGCGGTCAAGACGCGGTAAGTTACCCTCATCACGCACGCTAAGAATTCGTTTTTTAAAAATTTCCAGGATAACCGCCAACGCAGCAGCACCGTGTTTGTGCTCGGAAGACGGCCCCACAGACGGCGAAAAAATCGATGGGGGAGCGCTGGCTATCTGATGATCTTTTATCATTGAGCCTTCCGGAAAAATAATCACCTTCCGCCCGCGCAGAATTTCGGCAGCAAGAAAGGGCAGTAGGCCGGGATGATTGCTGGGCACAACCCCAACACTCCACATCAGTTTGGCCAGCCGTTCATTGCCGCTAAACAATCTGTAGTCTGCCACACAGCGGCAAAAAGCTCCGGTAGCCTGGTGAATAAAATATTGGGGGATAATGGTTTCTAAACGGGTGAAATGATTGAACTGAAAAATCTGGCCAGACTCGATTAAACCATCGGCTGCAAACGTTTCCATGTGCATGCCCACACCGGAACGCAGGACCGAGAAAAATTGCACACACCATTCATAGCGGGATTCGTTAATTTGGTAGTCCGGATTGATGCTCATTGCGGCAGTTTTACTCTTACAACCTAAAAATGTTCTTCTGACAGTGCCATAACTGCTTTTGAACCCGCCGTTATATTAATCAAAAGACTGCCGGTTTCAGGCAAAATTTTTGCCATGTAAAATCTGGCACAAGCAATTTTACTGGCATAGAAGCTGTCTTCTTTTTTCTTATTTAACGCCAGTGCAGTTTCTGTCATTCGACACCACATGTATCCAATGGCAACTAAACCGAACAGTCGCAAATAATCGGTGGCAGCACTTGCTGCATCATCAGGATTAGCCGTACCGGCAGTGCCAAGCCAAAGTGTAGCTTGCTGCAAGCGACTAAACGCCTTGGCAACTGGTGTTATAAATTCGGCCAGATCGGCAGTGGCAGCGTTTAGCTCAAGATAAGCTGCCACCGGATGAAAAAAGCGCCGCGCTACACGGCCAGTGCCCATCGTTAATTTTCGAGCCACCAGGTCGAGTGCCTGAATACCATTAGTACCTTCATACAATTGGGTTATGCGCGCATCACGCACTAATTGTTCCATGCCCCACTCGCGAATATAACCGTGGCCTCCAAAAATTTGGACACCATCATTGGCTGCGTTAAAACCATGATCGGTGAGCATGGCTTTCACCACGGGTGTCATCAATGCAACCAGATCGTCGGCGGCTTCACGCCGAGAGGCGTCATGGTGACCGATGGCAATATCATGTTCATTGCCTATCCACATAGCCAGCGCGCGACACCCTTCCGTCATGGTTTTCATGCGCATTAACAAACGCCGAATATCTGGATGCACAATAAGCGGATCGGCAGCTAGATTTGGATATTTAGCGCCGGTGGGGGCGCGCATCTGTAAACGATTACGGGCATAACTAAGACCCCCTTGATAAGCCGCTTCGGCAATACCTAAACCCTGTATTCCCACCATGAGCCGCGCCAGATTCATCATGGTGAACATAGCTGTCATACCTTTATTAGGAACACCTACCAGCCAAGCTTTGGCGCCGTCGAAGTTCATTACACAAGTAGGAGACGCCTTGATGCCCATTTTCTTTTCTATCGAACCACACACAACCGGATTACGCGCACCAAGCTTGTCGTCCGGCAAGGGCAAAAACTTGGGGCAGACAAACAACGAAATCCCACGAATACCAGGTGGCGCATCCGGCAAACGTGCTAGCACCAGATGGATAATGTTTTCGGTCAGATCATGTTCACCGGCTGAAATAAATATCTTGGTCCCATTTAACAAAAACGAACCATCAGACAGGGGTTCTGCTCGGGTTCTGAGCAAGCCAAGGTCGGTGCCACAGTGTGGCTCGGTCAGACACATGGTTCCCAACCAAGTGCCATCTACCAATTTGGGTAAATAGGTTTGTTTTAGTTCCGCACTGCCATGGGCCAGCAACGCATTGTGAGCAGCGTGTGTCAGGCCGGGAAATAATCCGAATGCCAAATTGGCTGAACTGATCATTTCCTCAAAAGCAAAATTTACCGCATTAGGAACACCCTGGCCGCCGTGTTCTGCGCCGCAGGCTATGGCAGACCAACCTCCTTCCACAAATTTTTCGTATGCTGCCTTGAAACCCTTAGGAGTGGTCACTGCGCCATCGTGAAAAGTGCAGCCCTCTTCATCGCCACTGTGGTTGAGAGGTTGCAGAACTTCTTCGCTAAAACGGCTGGCTTCTTCCAACACAGCAGCAATCACATCTTGTCCCATCTCGGCATAAGCAGGAACGCCATTATTTGGATCGTCCACTTTCAGCACATCGAACAGAATAAATTGCATTTCGCGCAATGGCGCTTTGTAGCTGGGCATATGTGTACCTCAATTTCTTGTTGGTTTACCTGTTGCGAGCATTGTTTCCATGCGATCCAACGTCGGTACTGTGTGTAACAGGGTCATGAAGGCTTGCTTTTCCAGGTCAAATATTCGATTTTCTTCCAGCACATCCATCACGTCCGTCATACCGCCGGACAACACAGTTGCCAACTGGTTTGATACTGTTACATCGTGGGGCAGCGCCAAACCCTGACGCGAAAAATTCTCAATCGCCAAACCGAGTGCAGCGCGCGCGGTGGGGCCTGGCAACCGTAATTCTACTGGTACAGGTGGTTTATAACCGGCGGCAACCAGAGCGAGCACACGCGCCTTAGCATCAGCGAGCAGACGATCACGATTCATAGTAATGCCATCAGTCACACGCAGAAATTTCATATCTTTGGCTTCGGCTGCCGATTTAGATACTTTGGCCATGGAGATTTGTTCGAAGGCGGCCATAATGCCTGGCATTGGGCCCTTTGCATCACGCGGCCCTGGCAGATGTCGGATCAACATTTCTTTGCAGCCGCCCCAGGCTGGCACTATGCCAACACCAGTTTCCACCAATCCCATATAGGTTTCGGCATGGGCCTGCACGGCAGAGCAATGCAAAAGTACTTCACAACCACCACCCAAGGCCAGCCCACTGGGCGCGCCAACCACAGGAAAACTAGCATATTTCAGTGCGCGCATAACGGACTGGCCCTGCTCCAAAAATTGTTCAAGGGTTGGCCACATACCTATATTAGCGGCGAAAAGTGCCAACCCTATATTAGCGCCAGCCGAAAAATTTTCCCCTTCGTTATAAATGACCAATGCTTGCATGCTGCGTTTGGTAATTTCCAGAGCCTGCATCAGCATAGTCAGGCTGTCTGGATCTAGGGTGTTCATCTTGCTATGAAATTCCAGACACGCCACGCCATCGCCCACATCCCATACACTGGCCGAACTGTTTTTGGCGAGAGGTTTGCTGGTGGTCTTGATGTCGGACAACAACAAAGTACCGGACTGCCGCGCCAGAGTTTGATGCGTACCATTTGTGTCTAACTGTGCCAGACCCTGTCCACTTAATTTATAGAAACCTCCTGCGCCTGCTGCCACTGCCAGTAAAGGCGGCACCGCTAATTTTTCTGCAGCCAACCTTTCGGCGAACCAAGCAGCTCCCAGTTTGTCGATTAGCTCAAAGGGACCATATTTCCAATTGAATCCCGCTTTCATCGCTAGATCGACATCAACAATGGAGTCGGCAATTTGTGGCACTAATGTCGCGGCATAGGCTAGTGTCTTGGACAGCACTGCCCATGCCAGTTTACCGCCGCGATCTTTATGAGTAACCAATATCCGCAAGCCACTTTTAGCCGCAGCAACAGAATCCAGTCTGGATGGCGTAGATACTGCATACTCTCCAGTTTTTAAACTGATCGATTCTTTAATCTTGTTACCATCGGAAGTATTGAGCCGATAAAAACCACCCTTACCTTTCCGTCCGATATAACCATCGGCAAGCATTTTTGGTAATAGAGGAAAATCAGCAGGCAAAGTGCGATACATATCATCCGCTGGCAAAGCCTGCCTGAGTGAAGCATCAACATGGGGCAACAAATCCAAACCAATAATATCTATCAAGCCAAAAATTCCAGACTTAGGCGCGCCCATCGGCCGCCCCATCACAGCATCGGTTTCTTCTACAGTTAGACCTAGATCATGTGCTGCTTTTACTGCAGCCTGTACCCAAAACACGCCAATACGATTGGCGATAAAACCGGGTGTATCTTTGGCCAGCACCACCACCTTGCCTAATTTTTGATCGGAAAAATTTGTAATAACGGTGCTGATCTCAGGACGAGTAAGGGGCCCCGCCACTAACTCTAGCAAGCGCATGTAACGCGGTGGGTTGAAAAAATGCGTGATGCAGAAATCTTGTTGCAGGGTCGTTGGCATTCCTTCCATCAACATGTGCAGCGGCAGCGTCGAGGTATTTGACGAAACTATACAGCCTCGTTTGCGCGCTGCTTCCAGTTTGCGATACAAACCTTGCTTTATGTCGAGGCGTTCAGCAACCGCTTCGACAATCCAGCCCACATCTTTGAGCTTGTGCAAATCGTCTTCAATATTGCCTGGTTCAATTAACTTGGCTGCTGCACGTGTCATCAAGGGTGCTGGTTCAGTTTTCAGCAAACGTTCTACTGCACCTTTAGCAATACGGCTGCGATCACCCTCACCAGGCGGCACAATATCCAGCAGCAAGACAGGTATCCCGGCATTGGCTATATGCGCTGCAATTGCGCTACCCATAACTCCAGCACCTATTACACAAGCTTTGCTAATGCTCACGCGACAGCCTCCAATATAGTGGCGATGCCCTGCCCACCACCGATGCATTGGGTTGCTAGCGCAAACTGTTTGCCTTCGCGCACTAGCAGCGCTGCGGCCTTGCCAGTTATACGCGCACCTGTTGCACCCAGCGGATGACCTAACGCCAACGCGCCGCCATCCAGATTCACTTTGTTGATGTCAAGATCAAGATCACGAATACAGGCAATAGCTTGGGCGGCGAAAGCTTCGTTTAGTTCGATAATGTCGATATCAGCCATGGTAAGCCCAGCGCGTTTTAATGCCTTGCGGGTAGCTTCTACCGGCCCAATTCCCATGAGCTCGGGACTGCAACCGGAAATGGCAATACTTTTTATCCGAGCCAAAATGGGCAATTGGTGTTTTTTGGCGTAGGACTCGGCCACCACTAGACACGCTGCAGCACCATCGGTAAGTGGCGAGGACGTGCCTGCTGTTACTACTCCATTTTGGTCGAACGCAGGCTTCAAACCTGCCAATGCCTGCAATGAAGAATCCGCTCGAATACAACCGTCTACGGCAACGTCACCAAGCACCACTAGCTCGTTGGTAAATTTGCCGAGTTGCTGTGCAGTGGCCGACTTGTGGTGGCTGGCTACCGCAAATTCTTCTTGCGCCAGCCGTGAGATAGCATATTTTTTGGCCACATTCTCGGCGGTAATTCCCATCGACATATAGGAACCAGGCATCTGCTGTGCCAGGGCAGGATTAGGCATGGGATTAAAGCCCATCATGGGCACGCGACTCATACTTTCAACACCAGCGCAGATAAACACTTCGCCCGCTCCCAGCGCAATGGCGCCAGCAGCGTTATGGATAGCCTGCATGGATGAACCGCAAAAACGATTAACGGTGGCAGCGCCACTGGTGAGTGGCAAACCCGCAATAAAAGCAATCAAACGCGCCACATTAATACCCTGCTCGCCTTCGGGAAATGCGCAACCGAGCAACAAATCTTCTAGATCATTCACCTCTATTTTTGTTCTGGTGAGCAGCTCTTTTACCACTGCCGCAGCGAGATCATCTGCCCGGATGCGAGCCAAGGCACCCTTGCCTGCAAAATGAAAAGGCGATCGGGCATAACCCACAATAACGGCGTGATTCATGATAATTTCTCCTGAGAGAGTGACAAAAAATTTTCTTCATCGACCAACATATTATGGGGAATTTTTCCAACCCCCATTTTGGGCAGTTCGGTTTGGAGCCAATAAGAAGGTGGTTTTTCTATATGCCGCAAAAGTGTATACATAGTATGCCTCTTAACTTACTTGTCATATGGCTGTCTTGCAGATACTTTATTGTTGCTCAAACATACACTTATGTCTAACCCAGTGCTTTATGGTTGTCGGGTCAAAGACCCTATTTTTTATATAACTTTGACTCAAATAGTAACTTCAATATTAAATTATGAAATCAATGTCAGCTTTAATTGATCAAAAAATTGTGATGTGTAACAAAGACACGCCTCCGCTGCCAAGAGCAGAGCTTAAGGTCTTGCTGCAAAAATTACCCGCTTGGGAATTGATCGACGCCAAGGGCATAGCCCAGTTAAATCGCAGTTATGAGTTTGGTAATTTCAGCGCAGCGCTGCTTTTTACACAGCAGGTAGGCGCCCTTGCCCAAACGGCTAATCATCATCCAACCTTGTTAACTCAATGGGGCAAGGTGACGGTTTGCTGGTGGACCCATACCTGTAAGGGTTTGCATATCAATGACTTCATCATGGCCGCGCGCTGTGATGTGATTTTTGCAGGGGAAACTAGCTTTGGACAGACACAGGAATGAGGGGGCTCCGCATGATCCTTGATCCTTGCGAAGTGTGCGAAACAGCAGCACACTAAAGCCAACCAATACTGCACGCTGGAATCACATGCACGCTGATTTTTTTCGCCTGTTTAACGATCTAATACAGCTACCCTCGGTAAGCTCGGCCAACCGCGCGTTTGACATGGGCAACCGACCGGTAATAGAACACCTTGCTACGGTATTTTCTGCCTTGGGTTTCAGTTGCGAAGTGATGGACATTGCCGGCCAGCCGCACAAAGCCAACTTAATTGCGACACGAGGCAGAGGCGATGGTGGCTTGGTATTGGCCGGTCATACCGACACCGTGCCCTTCGATGAAAAATTGTGGCACGTCAATCCGCTGCAATTAACGCAAAAAGACGGACGTTTGTACGGCCTAGGCAGCACCGACATGAAAGGGTTTTTTGCTGTAATTCACACTGCCTTACAAACTTTTACAGCTACTAATTTCAAACACCCGCTGATTATTGTTGCCACTGCCGATGAAGAAAGCTCCATGGA
>CAIMTR010000244.1 GCA_903844415.1 uncultured Gammaproteobacteria bacterium | reverse complement strand
GCACTGCTTTGGCAGTAGGGCAGGTACGCCACATACGCGCCACTGCTGCCCAATCTCGGGCATCGTGCTGCATCTCGGTCCAAATAAAATCATAACCTGCATTGGCCATAGCACAATACACAGCAGGATCGGTAGTATTGAAGAGAGTGCCACCGGTGACTTTGCCGCCTTGTTCCATTTTAAGTTTTACTGGATTCCATGTTTTCGCATCTGCAGGGGAATCGAAGCTACTGCCATATTTCCATACAGCGGGATCGAACAACCCTTTATTTACAGCCTCGGCTGGAGCAGTGGTCAGTGCATTGCTGTCGACGCCAGCGGCTGCCGCTAACGGAAACTGTGTTGTTCCTGGTGCAGCATTATTGGCATAGGGATCTGCACCTACAGCGGTTGCAGCGACAGTTGTATTTGCTGTTAAAGTCGTGGGATTGGACAGTTGTGGCGTGATTAGACCCTCGTACCAAGTTTGAGATATCAACACAGCGAGTCCAACTACAAGAGCTAAAGCTGCCAGGATAATTTTTTTTCGCATCAAAGTTCTCCATTATTCGGTTGATATAGCCAGTATAAAAAAGTCTTCTATTAGCGTAACAATACTGTTGCAGTATAAGTTGATATTGCAAACCAATGCCATCCAAGTCCGTTCTTGGCACAGGCTAAGTAAAAGTAAAGTTTGTGTGAACTGAGTTAGAGTAGGCGGAGTGTGGTTTTAGTCGAACCGCGTAACTACATCCATGGCGGCCAGATCTAATGAGAGCTACTGGGATGAATTCATGCGTTTCACAGCCCCGAATGCCTTTGTATGACATTGTCGAGTGTGTTCTCAAGAATTGGGCTTCATTAAGCTACATATTGACGCAGTGCATCTTTAGCTGCCAAAGCATAGAATCGCTACTATAAAATAAACTCTTGTAATCGATGGCCTTCTTTCTTACACAGTAAGCTGAGGCCTGAACAAACTTTCTTCAAGTTGTGCAGCATCATGAAAATTTCTGATTCCATGCGCCCTACATTATATTTCAGTCTTAAATTTGCTGTAGTAGGATTTTTATATATTGTACTGGTAATTCCCAATCGCTTGTTGTGGATGACACCATTATCGTTTGTTTATTTTCCTTTGGAGTTAATAGTACTTGGCTTTGTATTGCTGCTGCCGGGGCGTGTTGGGCGGCTGTTGCGCGGCTTTGCTATAGTGTTGCTGGCCGCAGGCATCATCTTCAAAATTGCAGATATAGCGGCATATCAGGTATTTTCCCGACCTTTTAATCCGGTGTTTGATGTGTATTTATTGGCCGATGGCATGAATTTGCTAAAGGGTGCAATCGGAGCGTTTGGAGCTTTTTTGGTAGCGGTTTTACTGCTTGTACTTGTGGTGGCAATTATCGCCTTGGTAATTGCCGTAGTAGTTGTGGTGCAGGGGATGCAAAGAAATGCACCTGTATTAACACGTACCACGTTGTTGGCCGGACTGGTGGTATGGACACTCTTATCTCTCACTGATTTACAGCGCACCTCCCATTCTTTTTATGACCAGTTGGCTGATCACACCACTGACATCATCAACAGCATTGCCGACATCAACTATTTTCGTTCCGTGGTCAATATTGATGCGTATCGCGATGTTAAAGGCGACAGTTTGTTTACCACTTTGGAAGGTAAAGATGTATTAGTAGTATTTCTGGAGTCGTACGGCCGTACTGTGCTCGACAATCCCGAATTTGAACCTGAAATTCGTAAAGTTCTATCGCAGGGCAGTGCAGATCTCTCAGCCAACGGCTTGTTTGCTCGCAGTACTTATATGACCTCACCCACGGTTGGTGGCATCAGTTGGTTAGCCCATGGAACTGCTCTGTCCGGGCTGTGGATAAACAGCCAGGTACGTTACGATTCTTTAATGAACAGTGAGCGACCTTCACTTAATCGGTTATTTAAACGTGCTGGTTGGCGCACTGTTGCGTTGATGCCGGCGATAACAACCCAGTGGCCGGAAGCAGACTATTTTGGTTACGATCAGATTTATGCAGCACAAGATTTAGGTTATCAGGGTTTGCCTTTTAATTGGGTCACTATGCCTGATCAATATGTATTGTCAGCGTTTCAGAAAAGTGAACGTACACTCGGGACACGCGCGCCCGTGATGGCGGAGGTTGCTTTGATCTCTTCCCATGCACCCTGGACACCATTGCCTCAACTTGTCGACTGGGAAGCCGTTGGTGCTGGCACAATCTTCAATGTACAAACCACTATGGGCGATGCGCCGGAAGTTGTCTGGAAAAATCCAACACGTATTCGAGAGCAATATCGTTTGTCCATTGAATATGCGATGTCTACGTTGGTGTCATATTCAATAAAGTATGGTGGCGATGATCTTGTGATCTTGATTATCGGGGATCATCAACCAGCACCTCTTGTAACAGGGGATACTGACAATCATGATGTCCCAATACACCTCATAACCGGTGATCCAGAAATAATGGCTGCTATTGCTGATTGGCATTGGACGGATGGATTGGTACCTGCAGCCAATGCACCGGTATGGCGTATGGACGAGTTGCGCAATCGTTTTGTTGAGGCTTTTTCTGAAACTAATTTTTGATGCTGTTTTTTTATGCAAATTTTGTGAGTGTGGTAATTGCTTCTAATTCTGGTACTACCCAAGAATTAAGCTGGCAACGCAAGTAAATCTTGATGACCAATGGTGCAAGTACCCAGTTGTGCATGTTTCAGTCTAAAAATTTCCCAGTCCTTTAAAGCATCGGCATCTAGTCCATATCCCACAGCAACCGCCCTGGCAATACCACTGATCAGTTCGCTCACAAGAGCATGATCTTCTGCAGTCAGTAACCATGCACTTGAGCCAACCAGTACCGTGTAACCTGAGTTCTCCAAGATTTTTTTCAAATATCCAGTTGCGTCTGGTCCCAAAGCTAATCCAAAACCTTTGTCGCAGCGTTGATCTAAATTAAAAGCTGCCAAAACAGCTTTATCCAGCGGGTGGGTGGGAGTCCATGTGGTAGTACCATCATAATTGAGCGCCGCATAAATTCCGGTTCGATGATGTGCGATACGGACCACCAGTTTGTCTACAAAATCACCTGATACCAGATCGAACAATGCTGAAGCTGTCACTAGTCTGGCGCCTGCCAGTGGCAGTTCTTCGATTACTGTCAGGTCAGCTTGATAATCTTCAATTTGGCAAGTTTTGCCATGTCGCAACAGCGCTGTATCTAGCAAGTCGCCATCTTGATCGACGAGTCGCCACAAAATGTGGTTAACGCCTAGGCTAAAATTTAAAGCAGACATAGCGCGTAAGGTTGAGCCAGTACCGGCACCTAAATCCACAACGATTATATTAACAGCAAGAGCATCATAGCCGGCTCGCAACCACGCGAGTGCTTGTATCAACAATTGTTTATTGCGTGCTGCAAAATCAGCTTTTTCGCGTAGATCAAGCCATGAAATCGAAAATCCAGTCATCGTTTTTTTACTTCACTTACTAAATTTGCCACGATCATTGCCGTATTTTTCCATGTAGGGAGATGACTCGCAGCCCGTCTGGCACCACGTTGCAACTTGCCGCGCAGAGCTGGTTGCGTCAACAAGAGTCGTAAAGCTGTGGCGAGTTCATCAGCATTATTAGGTGTTACCAAAATTCCGGCAGTATCAGGCACAACATCAGGTACCGCGCCAGAACGCGCTGCAACAATGGGCAGTCCATATGCCAGAGCTTCTGCGAAAACCATCCCATAACCTTCAAATAAAGATGGCAGCACGAACAAGTCAGCCTTGGAATATTCAGCGCTAAGTTCAGCCACAGTGCCCATAAAATTAATACGGTTTTCAAGTCTATGTTCCACAGTTTTACTTATTAAATGGATAGTCCAGTTAGGATCGCTTTCCTTGCTACCAACAAAGCGTGCGACCCACGGCAGATCAGTAATTTGAGCCAATGCAGTTATCAACACATCATGAGCCTTGCGGTGGGTTAATGTTGCAACAGTTAATAACACAGGAGGATTGCCGTTACATTCTGCAAAGACCTGGCTGTCAGTGCCCGGTAGCGCAACCACTATTTTTTCTGGTTTTACAGCAAATTGCTTAGTGAGAATGCCGGCGGTATTGGAGCTGTTTACCAACACTGCCACCGCTGCCGCAAGTGCGCGTTGTTCCGAATGATGTAATTCTTGTGCGTGGGCATTAGACAATCCGGTCTCCAGCGCCAGCGGATGG
>CAIMTR010000243.1 GCA_903844415.1 uncultured Gammaproteobacteria bacterium | reverse complement strand
GTCTTTATCTACCAGCATTCCTATTACCAGTTGCACCTTACAGCCGCTAAATCGTGTACGAATATTGTTGGCAAGGTTGCTAGCAGCGTGTGGATTGTGTGCAACATCAAGGATGAGTCGATGTCCTTTATAAGTGACCTCCTGAAATCTGCCGGGCAAAGTTGTGGTCGCCAAGCCTTGAAGTATATGCTCTGGTTTGAACTCACCAACCAAACAATAAAGTGCCTGAATCACCGCTGAGGCATTATCGTGCGGGAAAGTCATCAACGGTAATTGTGCCATTTGCAATAATACATTGTCGTTCGATGTGCCCTGCCATGTCCACTGATCACTCCGTTGCTGCCAACCGAATTGCTTACCTTGGCATAACAGTTTCGCTCCGATTTTTTTTGCATGTTGTAGCACGGAATCCGGCGGCTCTAACGCACCATAAATTGCATATTGATGAGGGCGAAAAATTCCAGCCTTTTCTATTCCTATTTGTTCACGCGTTGTACCAAGCCATTCCATGTGATCCAACTCCACATTGGTAAGGATACTTACATCAGGATCGAGAATATTCACTGCATCCAATCTGCCACCGAGACCAACTTCCAAAATCATGAAGTTTGGTTGTTGCAAAGCAAAATAATACAATGCAGCGAGAGTGCCATATTCAAAATAAGTAAGGGAAATTTCAGCGCGGACTGCTTCAACTGCTTTAAAAGCTGCGCAGAGATTGTCATCGCTAACCTGCATGCCGTTGTAACAAACTCTTTCGTTGTATTTGTGCAAATGGGGTGAAGTGTAAGTGCCAACGGTATAACCAGCACAGAGCATAATGTTGGTCAGCATGGCGACCGTAGAACCCTTACCGTTAGTTCCACCCACTATGACAATTTGAGTTGCCTTGAAATCCAGAGCCATCCGGCGTTGAACTGTCTGCACTCGTTCAAGCCCAAGCTCAATGGTGCTGGGGTGTAATTGTTCCAGCCAGCTCAACCAGCTTCGCAAATCCATATTGGGGTTAGCCTGCTTCATAATACAGTTGCTGCTGGCATGATAAAAATGAGATTCGGGTGTGGATTAAATCTGGTTCGAGCCAATGGATTTAAGTGTTTTACCTGGTGAGTAAAGCACTAGCGGCATCAGCTTTTTGATTAGAGAACTGATGCGTTCCTTTAAATGATGGCGATGGACAACCATATCAATGGCCCCGTGCTCCAATAGAAACTCACTGCGTTGAAAACCTTCTGGTAGTCTTTCCCTTACGGTTTGGCGAATGACATCCTGACCTGCAAATCCGATGAAAGCACGTGGTTCGGCTATATTAATATCGCCAAGCATTGCCAAACTTGCTGAAACACCTCCATATACCGGATCAACAAGTACAGATATATACAGCAGACCATGTTGTTTCATTTTCTCCAACGCTGCCGCAGTTTTGGCCATTTGCATCAATGATATGAGGGCCTCCTGCATGCGGGCACCACCGCTGGTTGCAAAACACACTAGGGGCAACCTGCGCTCTAGACATCGATTTACTGCCATGGTGAATTTTTCGCCCACCACTGCGCCCATTGAGCCTCCAATAAATCCAAATTCAAATGCGGCAACTACTAGTCCCCGACCATTGATACGACCTTCTTTCACTACCAAGGCATCTTTTTCACCAGTGACCTTGCTAGCAATAACAAGCCGGTCTTTGTATTTTTTCAGGTCTTTAAATTTCAGGATGTCGATGGGTTCGATATTGGCACCAATTTCGGTCTGGTCATTGACATCTAGAATCATTGCCAGCCGTTGGCGTGCAGTGATACGCAAGTGGTGATCACATTTTGGACACACATCCATGTTTTCACTAAGGTTTTCTCGATACAGAACTGCTTCACAACTCGGACATTTTTTCCACAAACCTTCTGGCACACTACGACTTTTTGCAGTGACACTAGCTTTTAAAATAGTAGGAAGAATTTTATCAATCCATCTACTCATAGGCACCTCATAATTGAGTTAATACTGCTGTTCTTCAATTGCATTTGTTACTTGCATCCATGGCAACGCGCATGGTTCTGATAAGAGCTGTATGTGCCACTAATTCGGCCGCACTGTAATTAACATTGTTTTTCAGCTGCTCAATTTTATTGATCAGCGCACTACCAACAACTACCGCATCGGCTACTGTTGCTATTCGTGCAGCAGTCTCACTATCGCTAATGCCAAACCCTACGCCCAAAGGTAATGTGGTGTGTTGACGAAGTAAGGTCAGATTACTGACTACCGACTCCACATCAAGATGCCCTGCCCCAGTAACGCCTTTAAGTGAGACGTAATACACATAACCACTGCTGAGTTTACAAATGGTTTCTGCACGTTGGGCATTGGTGGTAGGTGCCACGAGAAAAATTGTATCAAGCCCTGCTCCCCTCAAGATGGCATGCAGATCACCGGCTTCTTCTGGTGGCATATCCACCAACAACACACCATCAACACCAGCACTGAGACAAGCATCCGCAAAAATTTGATAACCCATACATTCGACTGGATTCAAATATCCCATCAGTACTATCGGTGTTATGTTGTTGCTGGTGCGAAATTTTTTGACTAGATCGAGTACATCAATCAGCCGCGTATGCATTGCCAGTGATCGCTCAACTGCGCGTTGGATGACCGGGCCATCAGCGGAGGGGTCACTGAAGGGAAATCCCAATTCAATCACATCGGCACCATTGACCACCAAAGCATGCATAAGGCCCAGACTAGTTTCCAGATTAGGATCACCCGCCGTGATGTAGGGGATCAAGGCTTTTTTACCCTGGGTTTTCAACTGGGAAAAACATTGCGAGATACGACTCATAAACTGCCAGCTCTATAAAAGTTATTAAATGCGAATTTTTACAGCATTGACTAGAAGCACCTGTACTAGGCTGAACTACTTCCACTACAGCTGGATATTATCTATTTCCGCTATGGTCTGCAGATCCTTGTCACCACGACCAGATAAATTCAACACCATGATGTGAGTACTGGGTAATGTGGGGGCAACCTGCATTGCGTACGCTATGGCATGACTGGATTCAAGCGCAGGAATAATACCTTCACAGCGTGTCAGGAAACGGAAAGCATCAAGCGCCTCGGCATCAGTCACAGAAGTGTATTCTGCCCGTTGTATATCTTTGAGCCAGGAATGTTCAGGACCAACCCCTGGATAGTCGAGTCCAGCAGATACCGAATGGGTTTCAATAATTTGTCCGTCAGCATCCTTCATCAGATACGTGCGATTGCCATGCAAAACACCTGGCTGACCAGCTGTTAGGGGTGCAGCGTGTTTGCCTGTAGCAATGCCAAGCCCACCAGCTTCGACACCAATCATGCGTACTTGGGTGTCGGCAATAAATGGATAAAACAAACCAATGGCATTGGAGCCCCCTCCCACACAAGCGACCAATGAATCGGGTAAACGACCAAACTGCGCCATACTTTGTTGTTTCACTTCACGGCCAATCACGCTTTGAAAATCTCGCACTAACATTGGATAAGGATGCGGCCCTGCCACGGTCCCAATAATGTAATATGTATTATCAACATTGGTGGCCCAATCGCGTAGCGCTTCGTTCAACGCATCTTTCAGGGTACAAGATCCAGAGCTAACTCCCACTACATTGGCTCCCAGCATTTTCATGCGAAAGACATTAGCCGACTGGCGCTTGATATCCTCTGTTCCCATGAACACATGACATTCCAACCCAAGACGAGCAGCTACTGTGGCAGTGGCTACACCGTGTTGACCAGCTCCAGTTTCGGCGATGATGCGAGTCTTGCCCATGGCTCGTGCCAACAAGGCCTGTCCTATTGTGTTATTAACCTTATGAGCACCGGTATGATTGAGGTCTTCACGTTTTAAAAGAATCTGCGCGCCGCCTAACTTCTGAGTCATACGTTGCGCGTGATACAAGGGCGAGGGTCGGCCTACGTAATGAGTAAGATCATGATCAATTTCGGCCCAGAACGCTGGGTCTTGCTTCATGACTTCATATTGTCGGGTTAAGGCCTCCAATGCAGGTATCAGGGTTTCACCCACAAAAATACCACCGTAGGGACCAAAATGGCCTCCAACATCGGGATAGTTGTAATTTGCAAATCTGTTATCAATGTTTGACACGGTAAACCTCAGCTAATATCCAACTTTTGCTTGCCACTTCTCTATTTTTTAAACGCTATGCACTGCTGCTACAAACTGCTTTATCAATTCTACTGATTTAATCCCGGGGGCACTTTCCACACCGGAACTTACATCCACTGCCCAAGGTTTAGTATGCGTAATTGCTTGTGCAACATTATTTGGATGTAATCCTCCAGCCAAAATAAGGCGGGTTGCCGGTTTAAGAACTCCTTGCAGTGGATCCAACAATGACCAGTCGAAGGTTGAACCGCTACCGCCGTGCAATTTTTCGTGCCAAGTATCGAGCAGAATGCCCTGAGCAGTTGTGTATTCCCGAATACTTTGACCAATGTCTAATTGTGGATTTACACGCAGCGCTTTCAAATAAGGACGCATGAATCCTGCACAAAAGTGTGGACTTTCTTCACCGTGAAACTGCAATACATCCAAGTCTACCTGTTCCAAAACTGCTCGTACTTGTGCTTGTGTGGCATTCACAAACAAGCCAACTTTGGTGACAAACGGTGGCAATGCATCAACAAGAATCTGGGCCTGTGCAATGCTAACAACACGTGGGCTATGGGGATAAAAAACCAGACCGATCGCATCAACACCAGCATCGGCAGCATGCACCGCATCTTGTACACGGGTGATGCCACAGATTTTTATTCTGGTTCTTGTGGGAGGTAAATTCACGGAC
>CAIMTR010000242.1 GCA_903844415.1 uncultured Gammaproteobacteria bacterium | reverse complement strand
TCATCATGGTCATCTCGCCGCTGGCTGCGCGCGCCGCACCGCCGGATATGGGCGCATCAATGTACAAAATGCCGAGTTCGGCCAGGCGCGCCTCCAGCGCGATCGACCAGTTGGGGTCTACGGTGGAGCACATCACAAACACGCTGCCCGGTGCCATGGCGCTGGCGCAGCCTTGCTCGCCAAACAGCACGCTTTCAGTTTGCGCAGCATTCACCACCACAGACACCACCACGGCGCATTGGCGGGCCAAGTCGGCAGGGGATGTGCAAGCGCTGCCGCCGTTGACGGCGAAGGCGGCAGCGACGTCGCTGCGCACATCAAAAACAAAGGGCGCGTGCCCAGCCCGGCGCAGCGACTGCGCCATGCCGCTGCCCATGGCGCCCAGACCGATCAGGCCGACGGTGGTGGTCATCACATTACTTTCATCAAGGAGTGTGGGATCTTCTGGGTCTCATTCATGACGCAAACTCAGACAATCGCGCGCCAAACGGTCAGTGGATTAGCAGATTCAAACAAACATGGGAGCCTGGACTCTCCGCTGCTGCTGACGAACACTTTCAAACTATGGCATTATGGGGTATCGTTGCTGGAGTTGTGGCATGTAGACTAACGTGGTCGAAACTCAAGGCCAAGCCATAAGCGCAGCTTTCATATCCGGTGCCAACAGGGGTGCCTCTGCATAGTGTCCGCGACGCTGGGGAAGCGAAGTCCTACTCAATCAAAATTTTTGCTGTTCGGTCTGGCGCCAAGCTCCACCTTCACCGAACTACAACGCAGCAAATCGTCCGTAGACATTTCAAATCGAAATGGCAGAGAGAATCTTGAACTTAAAACTGGACATCCTGTTCCTCTTCCCGTTGCAGCCCATAAATAGGGGCATATAAACCATTCTGATCCTTCTGAGTACTCCGTGAGGCTTAATGGGGATGCCTTTAAAAAAGGAGAACCCATATTCACCATATTCCACGGCTTGGCCTCATTGGTTGTATACGAATTAATACCAGCTAAATTGCCCGAACCATCAGGCATTTGCATCGCCGCAAATTTTACTGTAGACCCAAGTGTTTCTCCGCCATTATCGACAAGATCAACTGAAATTCTTGGAGGGACAGAGTATTGCCCAAATGATTTCATGGCTTCTTTAGATATACCGAAAATTTCTAAGGAACCGCCCGCAGTCGACAACAAAAACACGGGAACAAGTCCTGTATCTGAAACGGTGTCCCCTTTCAATGATTCGCCTCCTTCACTCACTTCGGTACGTGTCGCAAGTTTTTTGGCCTCAGATACTAATAGAGCCTCGCATTGGTATACAAATTCCAAGTGTTCTGCCTTTGCAGTTGCATCTGAAAAACAGTAGCCAAATTTGTTGACAAACCAACTATCCTTCTTTACACGGGTTGCTCCGCCCTTCTTCGGATTCCATTGGATTGTCTTTTTCACTTCTGCAATTGCTGTGAGTGCTTGTTTCGCCCCTTTGCACCAGATAGCCCACTTTTCCTTGTCGATTTCAATGTCGACAATAACTTCAACTAAAACTTGCCCGTCGTCCAATTTCTTATTAGAATTCTTAATCTGATAAGGTTTTTTCGCTACTTCACACTTCAAGATGTTGGCTGGAAAACCTTCGAACACTACTGCCAACAATTCAGTCGCACTGGCCTTCTGCTCCTGCTTCATCTTGATTATTGCATACAAACTTTCACCATCGACCTTGGAGTCTGCCTTCCCTGCTTCTGTCAGAATCTCTAGCACTTTGCTGCGGCGAACTCTTACCAAAACGGATTGTGAGTATACCCCGTCCCGCAATATGGGCTCGCCTTGTTTGGCGGCGCTTTCGATAAACCCTTGATTATGCGCGATGATCCGATCTTGAACGACTTGATCGTTTTCTACCTTGGTGTCGGCACGCATAAAAGTTCCAGCAACCTGCATCAACGCGGCTCGAATTGCGTTATCCAACGCGGCGGTTGGCGTGGCGCCAGTTCCAGTGACTGTGACTTCAACTAATTCTTCGGCTGAAGCGGAAGTGTTCAACTTACTCGCCGCGATGGAATCGCCTTGATTTGCGTTGGTTGATTGCGTGAACCCAAATCCGGCCGCGCCCGTGAAAAAGAGAACAAGCAAAGAAGATGGAATTATATTATGAATTGATTTCATATTTAGATAATAACTTAATTATAAAAACTTGCTGCTCATGCCTACATTCCCATAGAACTTTCCCTTAGCAATCTTTTTATTTTCATAATCGAGCGTCTTGGATAAAAAGTATTGATAGGACTTAGCTTTTTGCGTGTCGAGGCAGCAAACCGGGCGGCGAAGATTAAACAGGAGCCGGAGGAAAACACATTAGCGATCACCCAGAATTGACTCCAGATGAAAAGGAAG
>CAIMTR010000241.1 GCA_903844415.1 uncultured Gammaproteobacteria bacterium | reverse complement strand
TGAACATTGAGGTAGACCTGCATATTATCGTTTTCACCGAAAGTACCATTGAACCTCGCATCCATATAATAGGTGGAGGGTACAGAGTTGTCGTCGATGGTGCAGATATTGGTGCCGCAAGCAGCCAGTATAGAACCTACTGGGCGGGCGGTGAGTGGTATCGCTTCGTTACTTTGCAAACGGGTATTGTCGAGGATGCCACTACCAATCCAGCGGCCCTGCAGGAACATCGAGTAGTTATCCATGTTGTAAGTCAAGTTGGCGTTAACTTTCCATTCTGGAAGGCCCGAACCGCCCATCACACCGGCACGGTCTGTAAGAAGGCCGCCCTGGCTCTGGGTGGAGTTCTCGCCCATGTAGCTGGTCAGGAACCGCAACGACAGCGATTCTTCACGATCACTCATGAAGTCGACGTCAGTGCGATACTGTAGTTCCGCGTCGGCACCTTCGATCTTCTGCTTATCCAAGTTAATGAAGATGGCTTCGACACGGTCGATGGCTCGGAAAGCGCCATTAGTCGGGTTAGTAACAGGACCGGAGCCAGTGATAACGTACTGGCAAAGGCTCAACTCACCGCGGAAACAGTTGTCCACAATGGTCTGCGCACCAAGCTGGGCCATGGCACCGGAGATGTCGATCGAGTACCAATCGACAGAAGCGGATAAACCGTCAAGCCATGCAGGCTGGTAAACGACACCAGCGGTAATGGTATCTGCTTTTTCTGGTAATACGGCCGGGTTACCACCCGACAGTGAAGCGGCTTGTACAGCGTTTCGGTTGTCCCAAGGGTTCTGAACGTTGGCGCCGCCACGGGTTTGGTCATAACGTTCGCGCAATGAAGCAGCACGCACGTCACGTGAACGGGTAGCACGGAAACGTACTTGGTCGTTGACGGTCCAGTTAGCACCCACTTTCCAGGCCCAGATTTCGCCGGAGCCGGAGTAATCAGCCCAACGTGCCGCAGTATTAACTTCCAGCATATCCACCAAAGACACGTCAGATAACAACGGAATGTTCAACTCACCAAACGCCTCTTTCACGTCATAGCCGCCGGCAATTTCACGCAAGCTGCTGAACAGTACGGAGCTCGAGTTTCCATCGCCAAGGTAACCACTGGGGACAAAGCGCAGACCGGGGATGCCTTTATAACCAGGAACAGCGGTGCTTCCCTCTGGCACTACGCCGCGAATACCAGCAGGCATCAGGCCTTGTGCACTCAGTAAGGTGCCGTTGACCTGGGCAGGGTACTCATCAGCAGGATCGAGGGTACGCTGATCAAGTGATTCTTTGCGATAGGAGGCACCGAAGGCCGCGTCAACCGCGCCCGCACCGAAACCTTCAAAAACCTCACCAGATGCAACGAGTTCTGACATGTGCTGGTCAGTCCACTGACGAGCGACTTTGCCGTCGCGGTCCATGATGTAGTCGGCGCCTGCCTTGGAGATATTCTGAATGCCACCGAAGGTATTGATGGGGGCACAGTCACTGAAAAGTCCACCGTTACCGCCAGCAGAGATTGGGCCGGTAAACTGCGGCAGGTTCACTCGGCAGACGATTTGGCCAGCAGCATTGGTAACAGCATCAAAGGCGAACTGCATACGGTCGACACGCACGCCATTGGTCGTTACGAAATCCTGGACGTTCTTTCCATACTGGTAGTAACCATTTAGATTCCAACCAAATGCAAACTCGTGTTCGAAGCCCGTGGTCACCGAATACATCTTGTTGTTGGTATCCTGGCGAGACTCGCCCAAGACAGTTTCAGGCGTGTTCGCAGCCGCCAGACCATAACCCACAAAGGGTGCGCCGGAAGCAACGATTAGTGCTTTTGCTTGTGGGGTTAGGAAGGCGTTGTCTGGATAAACACGGCCCTGCCAGCTCGACTGTAGCGTAATGCTTTCGCGCTGATCGGATGCGCTGTTTTCCGCGTAAATGCCCTGCACAAACAGATTCGTGCTTTCGCTTAAATCATAGTCCAAGTACACAAAGCTGTTGTAGCGGCGGAAGGCATTGCCGAGCTCCATATCTTTTTCGATACCCCAAAAGTTAGGGTCGCTGCCTGCAAAACACAGGCAACCGGTGGTCAATGCACCCACACCCGTGAAGTTCAACGGGGATAGATTGCCGCTAGCATCGAATACCTGACGGTTGATGGTGGGGCGGGTGTTATCGATCAATATACCGGTAGGAGTAAAGGTAGTGGGCAGAATATAAGGGCGAATAATATCAGTCGGACCACCAGCATTAGGCTGGGTGATGCGTGCTGAACGGGTCAAGAAACCTTTACGATCCAGAACCGAACCAAACGAACTGATTTTTGATTGGTCAAAAGCGGCAAGTGAGCCGAGGATATGAAAACCATTACCCAAATCTTTACCGAAGGCTGTACCTACTTCCCAGGTGCGGCCATCGCCATACTCGGTCATGCCAGTCTGTGCATGGGTCTTGAAACCCTCATAATCGGTGTCGAGAATAAAGTTCACCACACCAGCAACAGCGTCGGTGCCGTAGCTGGCAGATGCGCCACCTGTAACACTTTCAACACTGCGCAACAGATCTTCGGGGAACAGGTTGACGTCGACAGCACCGAAACGGTTACTCGGCACCATGCGACGACCGTTAAGGAGGGTCAGAGTACGGTTGCTGCCCGCACCACGCAGGTTGACGTTAGAGCCACCTGAGTTCTGGCCACCATTAACACCTTCTGGTGTTAGGTTACCGTAGAACTGCGGCATCTGAGTGAGCGATTCGATCAGGTTACCGGGAGCCATGGCTGCCAGCTGGTCGGCTGCGATGGTGGTGACCGGCGTAGGGGTTTCCATGGTAGTGCGTGTAATGCGCGAACCTGTAATCTGGATTTCTTCCAGTTGAGCATCTTGGGCATAGGCGGTATTAAAAACACCGGTGGTTAATACTAAAGCCAATACGCCAGCTGTAACTGTGTTATTTGCTTGAAATTGTGAAGCTCGAATACCAGAGGTAAGCTTGGAGCTTCTGAAAAGTTGTGTATTCTTAATCATTATTTCCCCATCGCCATCGAGAGTTGAGTTGAGTTGAGTT
>CAIMTR010000240.1 GCA_903844415.1 uncultured Gammaproteobacteria bacterium | reverse complement strand
GGCAAAGAAACCTTGGCACGGTTAAAGAGTTTGTTTGATTAAACGTCAACCTGACGTGTAAATCATCAGGATGACGCTTTAAAATTTTTTAAAAACTTTAGGTAAGTCTTTGGGAAAGACAAAAGTTAAATTTATGGAGCCGCTTGCGCAGCTTGCACCAGATAATCAACAGTAGCGTTGAGTTCGTCAGTTGAGCACGCCATGCACAAACCCTTGGCCGGCATCAGGCCGTTATTAAATCCATTTAATATACTGGCATACAAAACATCTATGCCTTTTGCGATACGCGGTGCCCACGCTTCTGCATTGGCAAATACAGGGGAATTATTAACACCAGTGCTGTGACAAGCCGTACAGAAAGTTTGATAAATCTGTTCGGGAGCCATGCCAGTACCAGCGCCTGCTGATGCCACTACCATAGCCCCTGCACAAGCCTGCCCTACTACACATACTTGAACTGGTGATTGAATACGGGCACTGATTTTGTCTGCTTCAGCCGCCACAGTAAGTGTTGCATACACCGAAAAAAAACAAGCCAATAGCACTAGTACCAGTTTGTGAACAATAACAAAGGACTTAACAGACACGATACCTACCTCGTTGCTTGGTGATGCACTCAAGGGAGCACATCGTGGAAGTTGCCCGGCGCGCTCTAAGGATAGAGAGCTTCGATCAGGACACATGATCACAATTATAGAGGGAAATCGCATTAGCCGAAACCAGGAAATTTGAAGATTAATACACCGAGCTTCTTTGTATTTTTGGGGTTACTTAGTAAATAGGCACTACAGTCAATGGCTTAATACTTACTAGTTTGCATCGATGGAAAATTTGATTGGCTCACTACCATAATAAATATCCAGTGGCTTGCTTTCTATAGCATAACCAACATGAACTGAAACACTCTGCCCCACCAAGCCTGAGTTAATTCCGGTCAAATTATCAGCAATCTGTATTTTTTCGAGTGCTGCAAGTGGGCCGGTTTTATAAGGTGCCAGCGTGGATAACGCGCCATTGAATAGTTCAAATTTGCCTGCCCTATCTTTAACAAATTGTTTGCCATTGCCCAGCGTAACCAACACATACACTGACCCTGTTAAACCAACATGCAAAGGATCTGGCGCTATTTGTGCTGTTATATTAAAAGCTTCATTGGCCGTAAAACTGGTTTTAATTGTTGTGCCATTGCCTGCTGTAGCAGCACCTGAAAACAGGGCGGCTGCCACCATCGCATTACCGCTGGCATTTTTTACCAGCCCAAGTAGAGGAAAACGTGTATCCGTAATAGTGATGGAATAGGTACCGGTATTGCTTCCACACTTTTTGGGGTCAACAAAAGAATTTGCCAACAGCAGATACTCGCCTGCAGGCAAACTAGTGGCTACTTTGGGGTCACAACTGGTGCCAAAATCGTCAAAAATAGTAATACCGCTCAAATCAGTTTTAGCAATGATAAGCACAGCATCCAGTTCACTTGATTTCATTTCCATGTTGAGAAAAGTCATTTTATCCAGCTTGAATTTATATACATCCACAAAGCTTGTGTCATCACTACCGCCAAACAAATCCATGATCCTGCAGTCACCTGTTTTTAATGCATCATTAATACGAGCGTTCACATTAATTTGGGTTGTCAAGCATTTGTCTTTAATTTTATAAATCGCGTTAGCACCGGCAATATCATCATCTTGTAATGTAGTAATGTTGCCCAATGTCGGCGCCATGATTGCAGGCACACCTAATTGATGATCCAAACCCAGGCTATGGCCTATTTCATGCAGGGCAACTCTACCAAAGTCTTTGGCTGTCTTTGTTGCGCTCTTATAAATATCCCATTCTAAATTGCCATTAAAAATAATGTCGCTTTGAGACATTTGCGTGAAACCCAAACTGCCTAGGTCGGACATGGTCAGTGTGATGGCAAGCACGTTGCTGCCAAAATCATTTCCACACACATCGTTACGAAAACCAGCGCTATTTTGGCCATCACCAATACCAGCAGGGAAATCTCGCATATTACTACCCGTACTGCGGCTGTATCCCCTACAAGGGTCTACTGCAGTACGGTCGACCAGGAAGTCGAAAGCCGTTTTTTCACTCCACTGTGTAAGAGCGTCTTCAAATGCCGCTGACCAAGTTTGACCAGAAGGTGCTACGCCAGGAATATCAACATGAAAAGTAGTACTTACGCCAACCCAGCGTGCGCCCGTAGTATTAAAGGCCCACACAGCTGAGGCAAAAATACTGGCTCCCAGCAGCAAAAGTAAGGTGAGGGGGGGCTTTTTCATAGCTTTACTTGGGCAGCAAATATGTTATTGCGGCCAGAAAATCTGCCAGCG
>CAIMTR010000239.1 GCA_903844415.1 uncultured Gammaproteobacteria bacterium | reverse complement strand
GTTGGCTGGGGATTCTATGGCGCAGCAGGATTTGAGACAATATCCAAATGCCTCCGCGAGTCAGATTACGACGGTGTACCAGCAGCATTAATGCTGTACATAAACCCAGGCAGCAACGTTGAAGCAGGCTTACGCCGCCGCCGCCAGGCAGAAGGCAAGTTATGGGGCGTCAGCCAAAAGGCAACCTCGGTGCTACTTAAGGTGCCTTATGAGTACCAAAACGATAATGCCAGCGGCACTGGCTACCGCGAGTGCTTCTCTAGCAGTTGCGCCATGATTGCTCGTTATCACGGCAAGGTAAAATCTGACGATGAATACAATGCCATTCGCTCAAAGTTTGGCGATACTACCGATTCACAGGCGCAATTAGCGGCACTGCGTTCTTTAGGCTTGCAAGCAAGATATGTGAGCAATTGCGCGCCTGGTTTATTAGAATCTGAGTTGCGCCAGGGCAGGCCAGTGGCGGTGGGCTGGCTACATAAAGGGCCTGCGCAGTCTCCAAGTGGCGGCGGGCATTGGTCTGTAATTATCGGTTTTACTGATGCAGATCACTGGATAGTGAACGATCCCAACGGTGAGGCAGATCTGGTAAACGGTGGCTATGTTAAAAATACCGGTGGCGCTGGGATTTTGTACAGCAAAGAACGGTTCAACAGGCGCTGGATGCCTGATGGTGCCGCAACAGGTTGGGCGATTCAGGTTAAGCCATGATTGAACTCGTCAGACGCAGCGATGCACTGCTTGAACTTAGAATCCCCTATACCAGTACAACTAAAGCGTTTGATTTCTTCTTAGCATCTGATATACATCTTGACAACCCTAAATGCAACCGCAAGTTATTAGCAAAACACTTAGATGAAGCTGCTGCAAAGAATGCACCTGCGTTATTTTTTGGCGATGTTATGTGTTTAATGGGCGGCAAAACCGATAAACGCGGCAGCAAGGGTTCACTACGCCCTGAGCATATGGGTGATAACTATTTTGATTTAGTATTTAACGAAACCGCAAACTGGTTTAGCAATTGGAAAAATACAATTGTTATGATGAGTGACGGGAACCATGAAACATCAATATTAAACCACAACGAGATTGACCCGCTAGAAAATGTTACTAGGTTAATGCGTGAGCAGGGATCTAAAGTGCAACATATGAGCTATCAAGGCTTTATTTATTTTACATTCATACAGCGTAATCCAGATGGCAGCACAGGTAAAACACGTAGAACTACATTAGCGTTCCACCATGGTGCATGGTCTGGTGCATCCAAATCAACCGGCCAGAAGTATTTTAATATCTTCCCGCAAGCGCAAATTGTACTTAATGGGCATAATCATGAGCGTTCAATTATAAGCCATCCTGCATATAATATTTCAGCTAATGGTACCCAAACAATTCAGAGCCGCTGGGCGTTGCAAACGGGGACATATAAAGACGAATATTCGAGTGGAACAGGTTTTGCCGTACAGAAAATAGTTCAGCCGAAAAGTTTGGGTGGGCTTTGGCTTAGACTACGGCCAAGAGATTCCACCGGAGTCGAAATTACCTGTGAGCCTGC
>CAIMTR010000238.1 GCA_903844415.1 uncultured Gammaproteobacteria bacterium | reverse complement strand
CTCACTTCCGATATTGATTCCATCAAGCTCTATGTGTCGCAGGTTATCGTCTCGCTGGTCACTTCCGCAGTCATCATTGTGGGTACTGCGGTAATCCTGCTTACCATTGACTGGCAACTTGCGTGCTTTGTACTGCTGGTGATTCCACTGATCGGTGGCACTTTTTTCGTGATCCTGCGCAAGGTGCGCCCATATTTCATGCAAAGCCGTGAAGTAATCGACTGGCTCAACAAGGTGATCCGTGAAAGCATCATTGGCGCCGCCTTGATTCGCGTACTCGACTCTGGCGTGCTGGAGCACGACAAGTTCAATGCCGCCAATGCGCGAGGCCGCGATATCGGCTTTCGCATCGTCCGCCTTTTTTCGTTCATGATCCCGATCATCACCTTTGTTGCCACAATGGGCTCTCTTACGGTGGTAACTCTGGGCGGCTGGTTTGTGATCAATGGCAACATGAGCTACGGTTCGTTTACCGCATTCATGAGTTATCTGGTGATGCTGATCTTCCCAATCCTCGTAATCGGATTCATGAGCAACATCATTGCCCAAGCTACTGCATCCTATGCCCGCATCAGCGAAGTGCTGAAGGCTCCTGATACGGTGGATAGCGGCACTCACAAGGCGGTGCTGCAAGGCAATATCTCTGTAGGCGATATCTGCCTCGACTATGGCGGTAAACCGGTGCTGGACCATGTTTCGCTCACCATAAAGAGCGGCACCCGTACCGCTATTCTCGGCCCCACTGCTGCCGGCAAGACCCAACTGCTGAACATCATGGCCGGCCTGACCCCGTTGCCCAACGGCAGTCTCGACTACGACGGCACGCCCTTGGCAGACTACGACAAGAATGCCTTCTTTCCGCAGATCGGTTTGGTATTCCAGGACAGCGTGCTTTTCAGTACAACTATGCGGGAAAACATCGCGTTCAGTACACTGGCCAGTGATGCCTCCTTGCAACTGGCAGTAGCCACTGCCGAGCTCACCGAATTTGTCGCTTCGTTGCCGAACGGCCTCGACACACAGATCTCGGAACGCGGCACCTCGCTGTCGGGCGGCCAAAAACAACGCATCATGCTGGCGCGCGCACTCGCGCTCAACCCGCGCATTCTATTGCTTGATGATTTCACTGCGCGTGTCGATGCCAATACCGAAGAAAAAATCCTTGCCAATATCACCCGCAACTATCCCGGGATGACGCTAGTTTCTATTACCCAGAAAATTGCACCGGTCACCGGCTACGACCAGATCATATTGCTGATGGAAGGCGAAGTACTGGCGACTGGCACCCATGAACAACTTATGCACAACTCGCCTGAATATGTGCAAATCTATAATTCCCAGCGGTCGACCAGTACTTATGAACTACGCGCTTAATTCGCAACCTACACGGCTAAAAGTTTCCGTCCTACAGGCCCTTAAAGGGCTGGCACCGTTACTGCGCGGCGAACAATCCAGCCTGGCCTATGCCGCGCTCGCTACCATCTGCAATTCACTGGTAAACCTCAGCGCACCACTGTTGATCGCACACATCGTCGACACCTACATTGCCAAAGGCCAGTTTGACGGCATGCTGCGCTTTTCAGGAATCCTGTTTTTACTTTATGCCGCTGGTCTCTTTACCAGCTATTCACAAACGCGATTGATGGGGGGAGTGGGCCAGCGTGTGCTGTTTTCGCTGCGCTCGCGCATCTTCAACAAATTGCAAGAACTGCCGCTGGCGTTTTTCAATGCTAATAAAACCGGCGACCTCATTTCGCGCATTAACAACGACACTGACAAATTGAACCAGTTTTTTTCGCACACCCTAGTGCAGTTCATGGGGTCGGTGGTGATTATGATCGGTGCTGCCATTTTTCTGCTGTCGATCAATTTTCGGCTGGGTGTGGCGGCGCTGACACCGGCGGTGCTGCTGGTATTGTTCACGCGCCTGGTATCGCCCTGGGTGAAACGCATGAATGCGGAATCGCTGACGTCCACCGGCATGTTGTCGGCTGAAGTTACCGAGAGCCTCAACAACTTCCGTGTGATTGTCGCGTTCAATCGCCGGGATTTTTTCCGTTCCCGCTTCGCTGAGGCCAACAAGAACAACTATCTGAAAGCGATCAAGGCCGGTATTGCCAATAACCTATTCACACCAGTGTTCGGACTCTCGTCGACGCTCGCACAACTGGCGGTGCTGGTATATAGCATCTATCTGATCACCAACGGCGCCTTCTCTTTGGGGCTTTTTATCAGTTATCTCGCTTATGTCACCAACTTCTATAACCCTCTGCGACAGTTAGCTGCACTGTGGGCCAACTTCCAAGTGGCACTGGCTGGCTGGGATCGCATCGCTGCTATTTTGCAAATTGAAAACGACATGCAACAGGTGCCGGCAACTGCTGCTGCCAATGACACTGTCGCTGGCCCGCTCTTGGAATTCCGTGATGTTTCGTTCCAGTACACACCCGAACGCTTCATTCTGCAAAACCTGAATCTGACATTGGAGCGCGGTAAGACTTATGCACTGGTGGGTCCAACCGGTGGCGGCAAGACCACTACTGCTTCGCTGATGGCGCGGCTTTATGATCCCAGTTCCGGTAGCATATGGTTTGCCGGTCGCGATATCCGTACCCTAGCTGGGGCAGAACGTGCGCGCCGCATCGGCTTTATCCTGCAGGAACCCATGCTGTTTTCTGGTTCCATTCGCGACAATATCCTCTATGGCAATGCCGACTATGCCGGCATGGATGACACCCAGTTGCAGGTAGTACTGGAAGCTGCCGGCCTTGCTAGCTTGTTGCAACGATTTGATGGTGGGCTGCAGGCCAAGGTGGCCAGCACTGGTGATTCCCTCTCCTTGGGCCAGAAACAGTTGATTGCTTTCATGCGGGCGGTATTGCGAAGTCCCGACCTGTTGATTCTGGATGAGGCCACTGCCAACATCGATACCGTTACCGAGCAACTGCTGGAATCCATCCTGCACAAACTGCCTGCACACACAACACGTGTCATCATCGCGCATCGCCTTAACACCATCGAAAATGCTGACGAAATCTTCTTCGTAAATGGCATGGAAATCACGCGGGCCGCTTCAATGCATGATGCGGTGGACATGTTGCTGCACAAACAGAAGGCTTCATAAATATCTGGCTCCCTCTACTAGTTGAGCGCCATTACCCCACCTTCTATTACCTGATGGCTAAGGCCGAGCGCGCCTTTTCGGATTTTGTGCAGGAAGAGCTGGTAGTTTTCACTATTCTTAAATTACATGTGACTGTCAGGAGTTGAAAATTTGCTCAATGCCTGGCCTCGCGCTGATTAGGTCCAGTAGAGTTATTCAGAGCTCCTAGCTCTGCCCTAGATAGACAAGGACTCAGGACTGCAGGTCAAAGCGCCTTGATGAGTATTGCAGGAAGTGTGTGCCGGAAGTACACCAGCAACATAACGGAATTTTTTGGGGAGATATAAAATAACCGGCAGTCGACCTACTTGTATATTGGTCGACTGTCGGTTTAAACAAGGAATTACTGCTGAAACTCTGGTGTCATTTCCCGGCAGGTCTGCGCTTCGAAAGGTACATCCGACAAATACATAACATCGTAGCTAGCATAAGGCGCAGACAGATAAACCGGATCGGTCGCTGAGTATTCACGCTTGAGCGCTAGTTTTTGGGTGTCAAGCGTGAAGCGTTCCACAATGTGCAACTGCTCACTACTGCGGGTTGGCGGGTTCAGCACACCTTCAGCAAAGCCGATGGTATCTACTACCAGCGTATCACCTTCCCAGTTACCTATGGAGTGACCAGCATAGCTTGGTGTCAATTTGTCAGGATGTTTGTCCATGCCAATGTGGATGCGGCGATTGAAGTTGTACAAGCCGTAGGTGATATCGATAACTTTTTCGCCTTCGGCAGTGGTGGTTTGCGTAAACTGGTTGATCGGCCAGTCGGCGGTCCAGTCGCGAATGAAGCTAGTTGGTTTGCAGGCAAACCATGGGTTATCTACCGGTGACCTGTTATTGAAGGCCTTGGCGGCGGCATCGCCTGCTGCGGTATAGGCGACCGTTGCTCTTGGTGGTCCCATGGCTTGAATTTGCTCGAGCGTCTGCTTGCCACTGGCAAAATCCGCAGTACGACTCTTGGGTATCATAGAGCCGTTGCCACCGCTGGGGGGTACTGTCAGTACTAGTTGTTCTACAGCCCAGTCACCACTGATATTGAGTTGGCCATCGGCTAGCCGAGCCGGACGATTTGAAGTGTCAACCGGCGCGGTTGATATTTGGTCATTGCGATTCATTTCGGCCGAACCATCAAGAGAGAAGCTTTCGATATAGCAGGCACTGGGATCATCACGGTGCGGATGACCTTTGATCTCGACGTGAGCGCCTACCTTGAACATTTCCTTGGACCAACCAGAACGCCTGATCAAGGTTGACGCGCGCATTTCACAGCGCATGTGCAGTGGCTTGCCATCGGCACCGGTCACATCAATCTCCATGTAG
>CAIMTR010000237.1 GCA_903844415.1 uncultured Gammaproteobacteria bacterium | reverse complement strand
CGCTTTCTCGCCGGTGTTAGTCCGCAAGTAGTTGCGGCTGGTTGCCCATTATTTTCAACACTACTGCTGCTGCCCTTTGCAATCTGGCAGTGGCCAACTGCGCCCATCCCTGCGCAAATGTGGAGTTATGCAGTTGTACTTGGTGTAGCTTGTACTGGTGTTGCTTTTATTCTCTATTTCCATTTGCTGGCGACAGTAGGAGTGGCGCGCACCATGGCAGTTACTTATCTAGTACCCGTATTTGCATTTATTTGGGGTTATATTTTTCTAGCTGAAACAATTACTCTAAAAATGTTCATCGGCGCCGCCTTAATACTCGTTGGTATCGGACTTACCACTGGAAAAATAAGGGTACGATTGTGATTATCAGTTTTCTGGCGTCACATGGGGGCTCATCGGCAAAAGCTATTATTGCCGCAATTAACAACGGTCAATTAAATGCAACGGTTGGCATTGTTATCACCAACAATCGTGATTCTGCCATCAGTGCCTGGTGCTTGGACAATGACGTATTAGTGCGCCACATCAGCAGCAAGACACATCGTGGCGAGGACAATGCCGATGAAGCCATCAGCACTGTTTTGCAAAATGCCGGTAGTCAGTTAATAGTCTGTTCGGGCTACATGAAGCTTATCGGGCCTCACACTTTAGATGCCTTTCCTGAAAAAGTTGTGAACATCCATCCAGCGTTGTTGCCCAAACACGGTGGGAAAGGCATGTTTGGCGATCACGTGCATCGTGCAGTACTTGCATCTGGCGACACAATCAGTGGCGCTACAGTGCATTTCGTCACAGCGGGTATTGATGAAGGTCCCATAATTTTGCAAAAAGAAGTCGCCGTAACGACATCTGACACTGTGGAAACCCTACGTACAAAAATACAGGCTATCGAATGTACGCTTTATATAGCCGCAGTGAAAAAAATTATCAACTTGTGGAGCACAGCAGCTCATGGAAACTTATAAGAATATTATAGCCAGTCCATGTTATGTCTATGGCGTCTCTTTAAATGGTGATGGCAGTTCTACACCACTGATTGCAGGTGAACCAGGCCAACGTCCGGTATGGATTCACCTGGATTATGCCAACGAAGATTGCGCGAACGTACTCAAGCAGATGGACGTTTCCGAGAGCTCTATTGAATCATTGATCCGGCACGATACCCGCCCCCGCACCATGCTCAAACGTGGTGGCACAATTATTATTTTACGTGCGGTCAATTTGAACCTTGGTAATGATCCAGAAGATATGGTGTCGCTACGCTTCCTGCTGGAATCGAACCGTCTCATCACACTGCGTAAACGCAATGTCCAATCGACGCTTCATATCAAACACGAACTAGAACTGGGACACGGTCCTGACAACATACACGCCTTAATGCTCGCGATTATCGAAAATATAGCGGATCTTATTTCCGATTACGTCAACCAACTGGAAGCTGAAATAGAAATCCATGAAACCAATATTGAAGTAGGTTCAGCCATAGTGATTCGGCGGAAAGTAATCGATATTCGCCGGCAGGCAGTTGCCATCCGGCGTTATCTGGCTCCACAACGTGATGCGCTCGATATTTTTTATCTCCAAGCCAAGAATTTTTTGGCAGAGGAAGATGCCTTATACCTGCACGAACAATCCGATCGAATTATCCGTAACGTGGAAGATCTGGATCTGCTACGAGAAAAAGCTTTGTTGCTACAGGAAGAGTTGCAAAATCGATTTGCCCAAGATCAGGCAGCACGAATGTATGTATTGGCTATGGTGTCAACGATTTTCATGCCAGTGACCTTTTTAACAGGAGTATTCGGCATGAACGTTGCAGGTTTGCCTGGCCTTATAGAGCCGCGTGCCTTCAATCTTGTCATTGGGTTTATGTTGGTTGTGGTATGCGGGATTGTGTTCTGGTTAAACAAAAAGAAATGGTTGTGAAAAAAAAGTAGTTGTGTATTTTTTCTAGGTTAAGCCAGCCCAAGCTCCAAGGTATATTGGCTTCACAAAGCGCCTAAGCAGTGTTTGACTTTATTTCTCACAGGAGATTTATACGACGCTAAGTAAAATTCGCTTATTGTTTATTACACTTGCGGGCATCTAAAGTGAGAGCTCTTCTAAAAACCTAAAGTTCGACAAAAAGCAAGGTGCGGGGAAAATTTAGCAGCACCGGATTTGATTGATATGTAAGAAAATTAATTTTTTTCGTAACAAAGTATTTCGGTTGGAAACTGATTTTTTAGAGGTGCGCTTGATCTACATCTATCACCACAACGACTTTCTTCTACACGATCCCGGTGCCACTCACCCTGAAAATGCTGATCGGGTGAATGTTATCTTGGCAGCCTTAAGTATTGCTCCCATTCATTACAAATTACTCTATAAATCAGCCCCACTTGGCACCAATGCCCAAGTATTATTAGCACATTCTGCAGCGCACCTCGCCCTAGTCCTTACCAGTGTGCCTGCCGAAGGTAGGCATGCATTAGATTCTGATACTGTGCTGTCTACCGGTTCGCTGACTGCTGCACTGCGCGGTGTAGGAGCTGCCTGTAAAGGGGTTGACGATCTGATTAGCGGCCTGACTACACATGCATTTTGTCTGAGTCGCCCTCCCGGTCATCATGCCACGCCAACACGGTCGATGGGTTTCTGTATTTTTAATAACATCGTAATCGCTGCTCAGTACGCCCAGCAAAAATATCAGATTCAACGTGTAGCCATTGTCGATTTTGATGTGCATCACGGCAATGGTACACAGGATGCGCTGACCGGAAAACCCGGCATGATGTATTTGTCTACTCACCAAAGCCCACTTTATCCTGGTACCGGCACCATAAGTGAAAATCGCCCGGGTAATATCTGCAACGTACCTTTAGCTGTAGGAACAGGAGATAAGGCGTATCAGGAAATTTTTAGCACCCAAATCATGTCACAACTAAATTTATTTAAACCACAACTGCTGCTGGTGTCGGCTGGTTTTGATGCGCATGAACGTGACCCACTCGGTGGGCTTGCACTCACCGCTGATACTTACCTTTGGCTTGGGCAACAGTTGCGCCTGCTGGCGGACAAATATTGCGGCGGCAAATTACTCTCAGTGCTGGAAGGTGGTTATAACTTGGATGTGCTCAGCCGCAGTGTGGAGGCATATCTGGAAGGTTCAATCAGCCCGTGAGCCAAGCCACTTTAAATTAATGTGGCAAAGTCGAACGGCGCTGCCTGCAGGAACCAACCTTGGAAAGTCACTATGATTAGTCTTCCCTAACTAAGCAGCGAAAACAGTTAACAATTCGTCATCCCGATGTTTGCCGGGATCGAGCACCGGCTCCAACGTTTTTCTACAAACTCACTGGATTACGGCCTGCGCCGCAATAACGATCACTAAAGTACAATTTTTTATTTGATTACAAAATCAAACCAGGTGTTTGGGTACGGTTCATTTTTTAGAGTGAAATGCCACCACTCTTCTTCAACCCCTATAAAACCATGTTTTTGCATCACAGTGCGCAACAACAAGCGATTTGCACGCTGCTGTGCATTGATTCCCAGCGATGCAGTAGCAGACAAAATATCAAAAAAATCAAACACAGTTCCCATATCAAGTTCAGTACCATCACTGAGATTAATGATCGTTAAATCAACAGTACTGCCCCGCGAATGGGTTGAAAGTTCTAGCAAATAACCTAGCGGGAAAATATCTTGCTTGTCGAGGTTAGGGTAATACGTGGATTTGTTGCGTAGGTCGTTTGGGGTGTGCGCCCATTTTTTGAAGAAATCTACCGCACGTTGTGGGCGATACGCATCAAATACTTTTAATGCCAAGCCACTATATTTCAGTTCATGCTGCACACATTTTAAGGCCATTGCCGCTTCTAAAGTGATAATCAATAGACCGGCTTCATAACCTGGAATAAAAGTGCCAATGAAATTTTCTACAGAAAAATATCGCAAGTCATACACAATGTCGGGAATAATTTCCTGCAGATAAATAAAATTAGCAGGAATCTGTTGGTTATTTTCGATGGCAGAAAAAGTCAGCATGGATTTCTGGGTGTTTAGGGAAATCAGTATATTTGTTTATGAAATTAAACTCTTACACCACTGCGGCGACTGGGTCAGGGCGGGGTCAGCTTAATAACTTCGCCTGGAAAATGTCGATTGGCCTGGTTGTTGTCTTCTGAATCCGTGAGCACATACAAGGCACCATCAGTACCTTGAACAAGAGATCGAATACGGCGATCGTTGGCTATCAGCAAATGTTCTTCTGCCACCACCTTTTCACCTTCCAGTTCCAGTCGTACCAGAAATTTACCCTGAGTAGGGCTCATTGTGCCCAGGAAGATATCACCCTGCCAGTCGGCAAAAAGAGACCCTGTATACATCATCAAACCTGAGGGTGCCACAGACGGAAACCAATAATACAAGGGCTGTTGCATACCCGTGAGGCTGGTATAGCCGAGTTCAGTGCCGTCGTATTCTTTACCGTAAGTAATCACTGGCCAGCCATAATTTTTACCCGCGCGAATGATATTCAGCTCATCACCTCCCATAGGACCGTGTTCGATGGCCCACAATTCGCCAGTTTTTGGATGAATAAAAGCGCCATCCGGATCGCGATGTCCCATTGAGAAAATTTCCTGGCGCAGAAAACTTTGAGCAGCATAGGGGTTGTCTTGCGGAATACTGCCATCACTCTTGATACGTAGAAATTTTCCATACACCGAATTAATATTTTGCGCTAATGAACTAGTCTCATTTGACGCCATGGTGCTGATATACAAATTATCATCTGGAGCTGCAATCAACCTGCGACCTGGAATAGCGGCAATTACTTTTAAATCTTCAAATCCACTGTTATCAACTTTTAAAAGGGCTTGCGCTACTTGATCGATCTGAAATGGAATGTTTTTTTCTGCTGCTGCGGCTCTTTCTTCAGCCGTACGTACACCGCCTTTTTGACCAGGCGCTGGTGCCAAATATGTAAAAAAAACTCGGCGGTTTTCTGCAAAATTAGCATCCAGCACGACGTCATTCATACTGCGCCCTGCTACTGACAATATGTCCGGCATGCCAGAAAGTGGTTCCGACAGCGTGCCTTCTGGAGTCAGTATGCGGACCGTACCGGAACCTTCAGTAACCAGTAGATTACCATCCGGTAAAACCAATAAAGAGCGAGGCAAGTTTAGGTTGGTAGCGATAACCTCTTCCTTAAAAATAGAGGGTGCCGCTGGTGCTGGTGCTGCCGTCTGTCCTGCAAAAGCGGGAGCGGGTGGATTAGCCAGTGGGTCGACTGCAGGTGCTGCGGCAGCCAGGGTCAGGTTGCTGACAGCAACCGTGATGAAAAAAATAGTTACTGCTAATTTATTAATCATTACCTTACCTTCCATTCATAATAATGTTGTCAGATGTCAAATTTTTATGCAGATAACTTAAGAAAAAACTTTTTTACTCCAACACAAAACCCCCACTGCTAGCGCCTGTATAGGTTGTAGTGTTCAACCACTGAAAAGATGCATCAAACAATTGAGCTGCATCCTTTTCCCACATGGCGTTGTGTGAAGAACAGCGCATTTCAATTAATACTTTTTGGTTGGCACCAAGATCGGCATACATGTCTCGTACCCGTTCAGGATTAACCTGGCCATCGTGAGTACCGACCACCATTAATATCGGCGTTTGGGTGGCCGCTACTTCTTTCGGTGTCCAGCCAAAAGTTGGCGTACGGGGGGCACGGCGCACACCGCTACCCCATGTTGCACCAACAGGATCAGATGCGAGCATCTCCTGCCAAATTACATCTACTAATGCAGGTTCATATTGATCAGTGCAGCCCACTTGCCGATCCCAGTTGGCCACAAAGTCGGTACGCGATTGTTTAGTAATCGCTATGCCTGGAATATTAGCCTCGGCAGCAGTAGTTGCTGCTGCCCGGTTATAAGCAGGAGCCAACAGTACAATGTTGGCAACTTTGTCGGGATGTAAGGCAGCATATCCAGCTGCTCGTGGCCCACCCTGCGACCAACCTATCAAATGGACTTTGGAAACTCCACGTAAGTTGCGCAAATAATCTACAACGGCATCAATATCATTCCAGTCCGACGGCACAGTAGTAGCTGCAAAAGCGTAACTTGGCTCACAGCTATCTTCGAATTCTTGTAGTTGTTGTTCGACTGAAAGATTGCAACGATCATTCATCAACAGGGGCCGTGTAGAAGGGCCATAACCTGTCATGTCCATGGCAAAAGTATCGTAGCCGCGCTCTGCTAGGTAAGACATCCAGCTATACCCTGCCTTGGGAACATCAAACGCTACTTCAGCGGGAGTACCTGCCCCATGTATAAATAACACGACTTTACCCTCCATCGAGGACTCTTTTTGTTGGTCGGCAGTAAGGCGTTCACGAACATACAATTGTGAAACATAACCTGTCATTGCAGGTACAGTTGATACAACAGGAACAAAGTGATCAACTTGCACTGTATTTTCTTGAATAGTTGCTTGGGCAGATGTATTTGTTGCAGAAGAGCTGGTGTTTTGAGCACAGGCGCTTACACTCGTTAAAACAAGGGTCAATATAGCTGAACTTACTAAGATTTTACTGTTGGTCATGGTTTGTCTCGTTAGTACTGTAATTTGTGAGAGCCTAAGCCAGCCAACATCGGAGCACAAGCTGTTTGACTCTAGGGTCATGACAAAGGAATAATCAGCTTACCTGCACGCCCCAACTTTTATAAGGAAAATTCCATTATGAATATGCCTGATCATACGCGTCGTACCGCACTTAAAACAGGTTTGTCCCTAAGCGCACTAGCCGCTACTGCTGGCCTGCCCTTCTGGTCGAAGCTTGTCATGGGAGCAGAAGACACTCTAGTGCCTTTCACTGATATGCCTGATGGTTTTGTTGCG
>CAIMTR010000236.1 GCA_903844415.1 uncultured Gammaproteobacteria bacterium | reverse complement strand
TGACCGCAGCAGGTTATACTGGTGTACTGTATTCCCTGCCCGATCGCGGACCTAACGGAGTCGGTTCAGTCACCTTCAGTGATTACGCTGGTCGAGTCAGCCGCTTTGACATGAACTTCAAACCCTATCTCGACAGTGCCAGCTTGCCTGTCAGCGCCGATTCTCAGCACCAGTTGGGGCTCACCCAAACAGGCGGTTTTTTCTTAAAAGATTTTAATGGGCGTGTCACTACAGGACTGGATCCGGGCACTGGTGCTACTGCTTTCGTCACGCAGAACGGCATGATGCTGCCAGGCTCAACGGTTGGCGCTGCCGCGGGAAAAATCAGCCTTGATGCAGAGAGCATGCGCTTTCTCAACAATGGCAGCTTCTATGTGTCCGACGAATATGGTGCAAACGTTTATTACTTTAACAAATCTGGTGCAATGCTCGGTATTATTCAACCGCCATCTGCACTGACTGCCCGAGCATCCGACGGCGGTCTTTCGTATACATCGCTCACAGATGCCACAACTGGTCGACGCCTGAACCAGGGCCTGGAAGGCATCACTCTGACCCCAGACAACAAAAAACTTGTAACCTTGCTCCAGAGCGCGGCGATGCAAGACAGCACAACTAACCAGCAGACGCGCACCAATACACGTCTGATGATCTATGACATATCGCAGACTAATACTCCCATTAACCCCATTGCAGATTATGTCATGCAACTGCCAGTATTTACTTCAAATGGCAACGGTGGTGCGGTTAATCGCACAGCTGCGCAGTCAGAGATTCTGGCACTTAATGACAGCCAGTTTCTCGTGCTAGCACGCGATGGTAACGGACTCGGCCAGGCTAATCTTAATCCGGTTTTCAAAAGCATCTTGCTAGTCGATATTGCAGGTGCTACCAATATTGCAGGCACCTCTTTTGAAACCACTACAACTCCAATCTCACCTGGCGGTGTTCTCAATTCAGGTATCACGCCAGTCAGCCAGGTGGAAATCGTCAACATCCTCAACACAACTCAGCTTGGTAAGTTCGGTATCAATATCACCAATGTCTCTGCCACGCGTCTTACGCTCACCGAAAAACTAGAAAGCATGGCGCTCGTGCCGGTACTGGACGAGAAGGCACCGCAGGATTATTTCTTGTTTATCGGCAACGATAATGATTTTCTCTCGTCTACCTGCAGCGTTGGCGGTCAGAAATGTGCACAGGCTGTCAATAGTGATGCGCTGATACTGGCGTACCGACTGACACTACCTACGTATGTTGATTCACAATATCTTCTTGCGATGCACGAGGTAGGCTCGTTAACGCTTAACCTTACTTCATCGGCAGCGCGCGACATGGCCACTGCGAACACAGACAACATTGCTCAGCATCTATCAACCTTGCGGCACGCGAATATAAGTTCAACTGCAAACGGCACAGAGGGTTCACTCTGGGTAGCAGGCAACCGGAGAGAACGAGAGGAAAGCGCCAAGACAACTGAAGCACTGATGAACAATATTGTTGTGGGTTACGATGTTGCGCTCAATGACACTACCATTTTTGGAATGGCAGGCGGCTTTTTAACTGGCGATGCCGAAAGCAGTGGCGGTGTAAGTGTAGACTATGATGCTTACCAACTGTCCCTGTACGGCGCTTTTACCAGCGGTAGCTTTTACACGAATGCCTCAGCAAGCTACGGCAGTATGGGCTTCGACGACATTTACCGCACTGGCGCCTACGGACTGAACGCACTGGGGAACACCAAGGGTTCCAACTTGACAGTTTCTACAGAAGCAGGCTACTTCATTACACAAAAGGATGATCTGAATTTCGGTCCATTGGCAGGCTTTCGCTGGCTTGAAACCGACATCGATGGGTATACAGAAATTGGCGCAAGCGGCGGCAACATCATTTATCCAAACAACGGTACCAGCGATGTTACCGGCTACTTCGGCGGCGAAATGTCAGTGGCGATGGGTGTTATACGTTCTATTTTCCGGATCACCTACAACACCGCAAACGATGCCGACAACAGTACATCATCATTGCGTCTTGCAAGTGCAGCCCATGCGATGGGCACACAAACAGTGGAATACACCAACTTTACGCAGGCATACACCGAACCTTCGCTGATACTGACCGGACTTGAAACTGCGCGGCTGAACTGGTGGGTAAACTATGGCGCAAAAATAGGTGTAGACGATGGTACGGAACATCGTGTGACAGCTGGCTTGCAGATCAATTTTTGATCTAGGATTGGGAAAATCACGTTAGCTTAAAATTGCGTAATTTTTGGTTCGCACTTTAATTAAGTGGTGTCACGTAATTAAGAGCTAACACGCTTTTTAATCCACCGCATCAAGCTGCCTACCACGGGCAGCTTTTGATAAAGCTCCTCCGCTGCATCCCAATAATCGCGATGAAGGCTAATAAGGTTCTGATCATCTATCACCAAATGACTGGCACCCAAAATCACTTGTTCAGTGGTGGTATCAAAGCGCTTAAATCGAAACTTAAACTCCCAAGTGAGAAAGGCTTGCGAGCCGTCCACCACTGTTGCAGTGATCACAAAGCGGGGGTTGTCTAACGACACATACATGTGCTGGAAAATGCGTTCAATTTCGGCAACTCCCTGCACGTCGTTGAACGGATCTTTAAATCGGGCAGACGCGCTGTAATAATTTTTGATCTGCTCCACACTTTGTGGTGTGAGTAATTCGAAGTAGTTAGCAATTTTGGTGAATTGTTGTCGTGCGCAAATATCACTAAGCATATTCAAAGCCCCGTCAATCGACGAACAATTGCAAAATAAATACGGTAGGGCAACAAGCGCAAAAGTTGCAACCAAAATGTAAAGCGCCTTGGAAAATTAATGTCAAACGAACCTTGTTCCCAACCCGCAAGCATAGCCTTGGCCGCTTCGTAGGGTGTGATGAGGGCCGGCATGGCAAAAGTATTTTGTGCTGTCAGCGGCGTTGCCACAAAGCCAGGATTGACTACACTCACGCCAATGCCCTTGTCTTGTAAATCAATGTACAAGGTCTCGGCCAAATTAGTGATTGCCGCTTTGGTAGGGCCATAAGCCAAACTATTAGGCAAGCCTCGCCAACCGGCCACACTGCTGACGATACTAATGTGGCCTGCACCTTGCTGCAAAAAAATGGGTAAGACACCATCCAATACGTGCAGCAGGCCTTTGTAGTTAACATCCTGATGGCGCAACATTTCTGTTAGATCAAACGATGTGGCTCGCTGTGCCAGATAGTGACCAGCACAATACAGCATGAAGTCCAATGTGCCGCGGCTTGCAACTTGCCTCGCTACGTATTTCACTTGTAACTCATCAGTGACATCTAGCGGTATCAACTCTAGGGGGTTACCCTCAAGTTCGGCAGCCACCGCCCAGTCGGACAGCGTAGATAATTCGCGGGCAGAAATGATGACCTTCGCACCAGACTTATGCAATGCTTTGGCACACGCCAACCCAATGCCACTGGACGCGCCCACCAACCAAATGCGTTGGCCTTGCCAGTTTGTCACAGGCAAGTTCAGTGCCGCGCCAAAGCGCCGCTTGAGTGGTGGCAACCTGTGCGCTGTTGCCGAATTAGGCGCATCATTTTTAGAAATACTAGAATCTTCAACGCTCATGTGGTGAGTGCCGCTACAAGCGGAACACGACGCGTGAACGACAAAGTGACTTCACCTAAGAACAATCCAAACTTGCTCATA
>CAIMTR010000235.1 GCA_903844415.1 uncultured Gammaproteobacteria bacterium | reverse complement strand
GTTATTTTATATGCCGAGCAAGCCCAACTTAAACAAGCTCGCCACGCAGCGTATTAGTCCACACGCTGGTAATGCGGATATCCGCAAAGGTGCCAGTGACAGCAAGATTGTCCGTGCGGAAATTAACAATACGGTTGTTCTCAGTGCGACCCTGTAACTCGCCAGGATCTTTTCGAGACGGGCCGGTGACCAGGACTTTTTCGACAGTGCCTACCATGGCTTCGCTAATCCGGGCGGCATTTTGTAGGATACGGGTTTGTAATATTGCCAGACGTTGTTTTTTCACTTCCATGGGAGTGTTGTCTGGCAAATCTGCGGCCGGAGTACCGGGGCGGGGGCTGTACACAAAACTGAACGAAGTATCAAAGTTGATTTCTGCAATCAGGTTCATGGTGTCGGCAAAGTCTTGGTCGGTTTCGCCTGGAAAACCCACGATAAAATCCGACGAAATACTGATGTTGGGGCGAATCTTGCGTAATTTTCGGATGATTGACTTATATTCCAGCACAGTGTGATTGCGTTTCATCATGGCCAGAATACGGTCCGAACCATGCTGAATAGGCAAGTGTAAGTGACTGACCAAGGTTGGCACTGACGCATAGGTATCAATCAGGCTTTGATTGAATTCCATCGGGTGCGATGTTGTAAAACGGATACGTCCGACTTCTGCGATGGTCGAAATATAGGTTATCAACGTAGCTAAATCAGCGGTGCCGCCTTCGTGGGTAGCACCGCGATAGGCGTTGACGTTCTGTCCCAATAGATGAATTTCGCGTGCCCCGGCAGCGACCAAATGCATGGCTTCTGCCAACACATCATCGAGCGGCCTGCTGACCTCTTCGCCTCTTGTATAAGGCACTACACAAAACGAACAGTATTTGCTGCAACCTTCTTGAATGGTGAGGTAGGCCTCACACTTTTCCAGGCTAGGTGCTGGCAAGAGGTCAAATTTTTCAATTTCAGGAAAACTGATATCTACCAGTGGTTTGTAACCATTGGCTGCGTCCAGCATAGCAGGTAGTCGGTGCAGAGTTTGCGGGCCAAATACCACGTCTACATAGGGAGCGCGTTTGCCGATCAGCGCGCCTTCTTGACTGGCGACACAACCGCCGACCGCAATTTGCATGTGTGGTTTAAGTTTTTTGAGTTTGCGCCAGCGGCCAAGTTGATCGAAAACTTTTTCCTGTGCTTTTTCACGAATTGAGCAGGTATTGAGTACTAGTACATCAGCTTCTTCAGGGGTTGAGACCAGTTCCATGCCACGGCTTTGGCGCAATAAGTCGAGCATACGCGCAGAGTCGTACTCGTTCATTTGGCAACCTTGGGTCTTGATAAACACTTTTTTGGACATAAAGTGGCACTGCATAGCAAAGAGGCGTGGATTATACTTGAAATTGTCAGCCCGCAGCCCGATATTGGCTACCCACGCAGTAACAGGTGCAAGTGTCATGAACAACAAACCCAGATCCGATTCCCGCGACTTGTTTCGTATCACCTTTCTCAACAAAGGTCAGGTTTATGAAGTATACGTCCGCGAGGTTTATCAGAGTGATCTCTACGGATTTATCGAAATCGAAAACTTTGTTTTTGGTGAGCGCAGCCAGATGGTAGTCGATCCCGGTGAAGAAAAACTCAAGACCGAATTTGGCGGTGTAAAACGCAGCTTTATTCCTATTCAGGCCATCATTCGTATCGACGAGGTCGAAAAGGAAGGAGTTGCCACCATCAGCAAAGGAGACAATATTGCTGCTTTTCCCATACAGTTTGCTCCGCGCGGAACTACTCAGGGTCAGCCTGAATAAAATTTACATTTTGCAATCGGCTTTTGCTATGCGGCACACGGTGGCGGGTGTTTCTAGTTTATCCGATAAATATGCTCTAATCTTTGCTTGATGCTTTGACGGTATCAGACAAATCACTCAGAACCTGCCCCGCGCAATCGGTTAGAATGACCCTATGCTTCCAACGCCCTCAAAATCTTCTCTGCGTTCCGACCAGAGTGGCTCCCTTTTTAGTTACTCCAAATATTGGGCTGAATGTTACGGAATTGCCCCCTGGTTGCCCACTTCGCGTGCCGAAATGGACACACTTGGCTGGGATTCATGTGACATCATAATTGTTTCCGGTGATGCCTATGTAGATCACCCAAGTTTTGGTATGGCCGTCATTGGTCGTTTCTTGGAAGCACAAGGGTTTCGGGTTGGGATAATTGCGCAACCACGCTGGCAAAACACCATAGATTTTAAAGCGCTCGGCCGCCCCAATCTCTTTTTTGGCATTACCAGCGGCAACATGGATTCCATGATCAACCGCTACACTGCTGATTTACGGATGCGCAGTGATGATGCCTACACACCCAACGATGAAGGTGGCAAACGGCCTGATCGGGCTGTGATTGTGTACAGTCAGCTCTGCAAACAAGCCT
>CAIMTR010000234.1 GCA_903844415.1 uncultured Gammaproteobacteria bacterium | reverse complement strand
TGACAATCCAATAGATCTGAAAGCAGAAATTCGCAATGACAGAACGGCCCGTTTTATAGTTGGTACAGCTGCTCCGGTTATCAGTCTAGCTCCCGCCCCCGCTGCAGAGATAAACCCCTAATGCGTATGCAATCACCCATTGTTCGCCGCCTTACCCGCCGTATCATGGTGGGATCGGTACCTGTGGGTGGAGATTCACCAATAGCTGTACAAAGTATGACCAACACCGAAACATGTGATGTGGAAGCAACGCTGGCTCAAATTAGACGACTAGAAGCGGTTGGCGTGGATATAGTCAGGGTTTCAGTTCCTTCCATGGAAGCTGCAGAAGCATTTAAACGTATTCGTGCCGGCACCCGTACACCCTTGATAGCTGACATCCATTTTGATTACAAAATTGCGCTGCAAGTTTTGAAATATGGTGTGGATTGTTTGCGTATCAATCCAGGCAACATTGGACGGGATGATCGTGTTAGGGCGGTTGTAGAATCCGCTCGAGACCATAACGTACCAATAAGAATTGGTGTTAATGCCGGGTCCTTGGGTAAAGATTTGCTGCGTAAATATGGCGAACCGAATGCCGATGCTATGGTGGAATCCGCTATGCATCACATCGATATTCTGGACTCCTACGATTTTCAGAATTTTAAAGTCAGCCTCAAAGCTTCTGAAGTATTCATGACGGTAGCTGCCTATCGAAAATTATCAGCTCAGATTGAGCAACCCTTGCATTTGGGAATTACTGAAGCGGGAGGATTGCGTTCCGGTACAGTAAAGTCTGCTGTAGGTCTCGGTTTGCTGTTGATGGATGGCATCGGCGACACAATACGGATTTCCTTGGCTGCCGACCCGGTAGAAGAAGTTAAGGTTGGCTTTGATATTCTAAAAAGCCTCGGTTTGCGCCAGAAAGGCGTTAACCTGATTGCTTGTCCTAGTTGTTCGCGGCAGAATTTCGATGTCATTGCGACTGTGAACGCCCTGGAAGCTCGTCTCGAAGACATTACCACACCGATTGATCTGTCGGTTGTAGGATGTATTGTGAATGGTCCAGGTGAGGCCATGGTTTCCGATGTTGGTCTAACAGGTGCTGCGCCAATCAATATGTCTTACCTGAATGGCGTGATAAGTCACAAGATCAGCAATGAAAATCTTGTGGATGAGCTGGAAGCGATGGTTAGACAAAAAGTGGCAGAAAAACAAGCTGCTGCAAAATTGGCAGATGAACCGCAAGTCATAAAATTACGCAACTTGCGAAAATAAACTCAGTGCTAACTGCCCTGCTGGGTATTGCGGCAAAGTATACGGACTACGAAGTTGAATAAAATACAGGCCATCCGGGGCATGAATGACGTGTTACCGGATCAAACTCCCCGCTGGCAATATCTGGAAGCGTCAGCGCGTGAATTACTCGCTGCTTATTGCTATCAGGAAATCCGTTTTCCATTGCTTGAGCAAACGCAATTATTCAAACGATCGATCGGGGAAGTCACTGACATTGTAGAAAAGGAAATGTATACCTTTACCGACCGTAACGGTGACAGTCTCACACTACGGCCAGAAGGAACTGCTTGTTGTGTGCGTGCAGCAGAACAGCATGGTTTGTTGTATAACCAAACACAAAAACTTTGGTACATGGGGCCGATGTACCGACATGAACGACCGCAAAAAGGGCGCTATCGACAATTTTCTCAGTTGGGTGTTGAAGCTTTCGGTATGGCCGGAATGGACATCGAAGTTGAGATACTGTTGCTTTCTTCACAACTGTGGCAGCAACTAGGTTTAACAGAATACCTCAAACTCGAAATAAATAATCTCGGCAGTTCTGAAGATCGTGCCAATTATGGCAAGGCTTTGCACGCGTATTTGTCGCCACTACGCGCTCAACTTGATGAAGACAGCCAGCGCCGTCTAGATAGTAATGTGTTGCGTATTCTTGACAGTAAAATACCAGACACCAGAGCATTATTGGACGCAGCGCCACGTTTAACCGAATTTCTGAGTGAAGCAAGCCAACTACAGTTTGCAGATTTACGCAAAGTATTGGATCAGGCTGGTATCGACCATGTGGTAAATCCCGCCTTGGTCCGTGGTTTGGATTATTACAACGGCTTGGTGTTTGAATGGACCACCAACAAACTGGGTGCTCAGGCAACTGTGTGTGCTGGTGGAAGATACGATGGTCTTTCTCAGCAATTGGGTGGAAGTTCTACACCTGCAGTAGGTTTTGGCATGGGTCTAGAACGCTTGTTGCTGCTGCTGGAGGAAACCGGAAAATTTCCAGACGGTCTAGGCCAAAAAGTAGATCTATATTTGGTTGTTGTGGGTGGTGTTGCCCTGCAAACACAGGCTTTACTTGTAGGCGTGGCATTACGACGTGCACTCCCAGGATTGAAAATATTTACGCACTGCGGTGGCGGTAAATATAACGGCCAGCTTAAAAAAGCCTATGCACTTGGTGCTCGCTGCGCTTTGATACTGGAGGGTGAAACCACACAGAATATTGTTAAAATAAAGAAACTAGATGCTGATGGTGAAGTGCTAGAACTGCCACTGGATGCAGTGCAAACTTGGTTGCAAAATTATTTTTCTTGATCAAAATCTAATTAAGCACTCATTCATAGAAATAATTGAATAGAAAAAATTTTTTATTTAATTCTCTTTAATAAAAAGACATGGGAGTAAAGAACTTGGCAACACACGGCGATGACGAAGAACAATTGGAAGCCATTAAACGCTGGTGGCAAGAAAATAGTACCTCTTTACTGATGGGCGTGGTGGTTGTTATCGCTGTATTTTTTGGCGTTAGGCAATGGCAAAGTGCTGGAAATGCTCAAGTTGGTGCAGCATCGGATCTTTATCAGCAAATTGCAGATGTGGCGTTGGCAAAAATCAGCGAACCAATAACCGAAGATGAATTGCTCGCCGCGCAAAATGTTTACAGTCAGTTAAAAAATAAATATAGCACTAGTATCTATACTCGTTATGCTGCTCTTGCCTTGGCAAAATTTCAGACTGAATTGGAGCATTTGGACGCAGCTGCTACGGAACTCCAGTGGGTACTCGACAACCCCAAGCTGGGTTTGTTGACATCTGCTGACGAAGAACTTTTTTTGATCACCCGTTTGCGTCTGGCAAGGATTAGATTGGCGCAGGATCAGGCGCAAGTGGCTCTAGATTTGTTGAATGCAGTGGACGCTGGAAGTTTTGCTGCCTCCTATGCTGAAGTTGAAGGGGATGCCCGTTTAAGCATGGGTGATCGCGAGGCGGCCAAGGCGGCCTACGAACGTGCTTTGGCTGCCACTACTACAGGTAATCCGGTGCTGTTGCAGCTCAAGCTACAGGATCTGGGTGTCAGTTCTCAGGAACAATTGTGATGAAGGTTAAAGTTTTGTTGGCTCGATTTTTTTTGCTCGGTTGCAGTTTAATGATAACTGCTTGTGGAGTTACCGATTTTTTTCGTTCTGCAAAACCTGAAGATCCTTCAAAACTGGTCAAATTCGACGAAGAAGTTGAGTTGAACAGGCTCTGGAGTGTAGGAGTTGGCTCCGGGCAGGGAGACAAATTTAACCGATTACGTCCTAGCATTGTTGGCAACACAATTTTTGCTGCCGGCAATAACGGAGTGGTCGTTGCAGTTAACATTGAAAACGGGCGTACTTTGTGGCGGAAACGTCTCGACGTTGAGATCACCGGAGGTGTAGGTGCTAGCAACGGTTTGGTATTAGTGGGGACAGAAAATTCAGAAGTGTTGGCTCTTGATGCTGAAACCGGAGACACTTTGTGGGAGACCACTGTGACTAGTGAAGTATTGTCAGCACCGGTCACTGATGGCGAAATAGTGGTGGCTCAAAGTGTCGATGGTAAATTAATCGGCCTTAATGCTACTACCGGTACACAGTTGTGGATTTATGAAAGTGCAGTGCCTGCACTTTCACTGCGTGGAAATAGTGCGCCATTGATCGCAGATGCTTTTGTGCTAGCCGCATTTGCCAATGGCTCAGTAGTTTCTATTGCGCTGGATAATGGAACCCTGCGTTGGGAAGAGCGAGTGGCGATCCCTACCGGTCGATCAGAGATAGATCGTATGGTGGATATTGATGGAGACTTGGCCATAAATGCTGAAGGGCTCTTGCTGGTTGCAAGTTATCACGGTTATCTGGCAGCCATTGATGTAGTTACGGGCCAAAGCCGTTGGCGCGTAGAAGAATCCAGTGAAGTAGGTGCCACATTTGGTTTTGGTAATATTTATACCGTAAACGAAGAAGATATTGTTAGGGCTTATAAAACTGGTCAAGAAACTCCGCTTTGGGAAAATATGGAATTACAACGTCGTCAATTGAGTGCACCAATTGGTTTTAGCAACTATGTGGCCGTAGGTGATGCTGATGGTTATGTACATTTGCTTGCTCAGGTAGACGGTCGGTTCGTAGGGCGCGCAAAAATGGGGGGTAAGGGCATTCGTGGGCGTATGTTAAGTCAAGGTAATACCCTTTTTGTCTACAACAACAACGGCAACCTGATCGCGCTCGCTGTGCAATAAATAGTGCAATAAATAGTGGAATAAAAAACTTTTTTAAGCGCTAGTTCTAGCAATAGTTAACACAATTGCTCAATCAAATATTCATTCACATACTTGTAATCACGGCAGCAATCTCGCTGCTTGATTACAGTAAGCACCGGATACTTCCATGATCCCCGTACTAGCCCTTGTAGGGCGACCCAATGTTGGAAAGTCGACTTTGTTTAATCGATTAACCAATAGTCGAGATGCTCTAGTGGCTAATATTGCTGGGCTCACCCGTGACAGACTTTATGGTGAAGGTCGGCATGATGAGCGTCGTTTCATCGTGATTGACACCGGTGGTATCAATGGTGGTGAGGAAGGGCTCGAATCTGTGATGGTGGGACAATCCTTGCAAGCCATTGAAGAAGCAGATCTGGTGATGTTATTGGTAGATGCCCGTGACGGTTTGACGCAAGGTGATGAATTTATTGTTGCTCATCTACGCCGTAAGCAAAAACCCGTTATGTTAGTGGTAAACAAAGTTGATGGGTTGGATCAGGATCAAGTATTCAGTGATTTTTACAGTTTAGGTTTTGCCGATATGCATGCCATAGCTGCCAGTCAGGGACGGGGAATTTTGAAAATGCTCGACGCTACTTTGGCACATTTCCCCCCCCCTGAATCAATTGCTGTCATTGCGGATGAAGCACCCAACAGTATCAGAATAACAATTGCCGGTCGGCCCAATGTTGGTAAGTCTACTTTGGTTAATCGTATGCTCGGCGAAGAACGTGTCGTTGTTTTTGACGAAGCCGGCACCACACGTGACAGTATTTACATTCCCTTTGAACGACGCGGTCAGAATTACACACTGATCGATACTGCGGGTATTCGTAGACGGGGTAAGACCACTGAGCTAATAGAAAAATTTTCGGTAGTTAAATCTTTGCAAGCTATTCAGGATGCCCACGTGGTGGTGTTGATGCTAGACGCACGTGAAGGCGTAGTGGAACAGGATTTACACCTGCTGGGTTATGTGCTGGAAACTGGTCGAGCGCTGGTGATTGCACTTAATAAATGGGATGGTATGGACGAATACGCGCGTGACTTGGTAAAACAAGCTATTAGGCGTCGTTTTGAGTTTGTTGACTTTGCGCGCATCCATTTTATTTCAGCTTTGCATGGTACTGGGGTTGGCAATCTGTTTGATTCGGTTTTAATAGCCTATCAATCTGCTTTTAAAAGTATCAGTACTTCCCGTCTTAATCAGATACTGTCACGCATACAAAGTACACATCAGCCACCGCTGATTAATGGACGACGTATCAAACTTCGCTACGCACATGTCGGTGGGCATAACCCACCCATTTTCGTCATACATGGTAAACAGACCGACGAACTTCCTGACAGCTATGTACGTTATCTGGAAAAAAACTTTCGAAAATTACTTAAGCTCGAAGGTACGCCAATTCGTATTCAATTGCGTAATGATGAAAATCCTTTTACTAAAAACGAAACGGATCTTAATTATCAACAAGTGGCGCGCAAGCGGCGTATTCTGAAAAATCGTGTATATCTGCGTAATTCCCGTAAATGAAACCGGTTTTGATCATTAAAACAGGCAGCACGCTCAAGGGCGTACCACAAACACGTGGTGATTTTGAGCATTGGATACAGGCAGCTATGGGCTTGTCTGACACGGACACTAGCGTCTGTAATGTGATGGCGGGTGAAATTTTGCCTAAGCTTGCCGAGGTTTCTGCCTTGGTCATCACTGGTTCTGCTGCCATGGTCACTGACCAATTGCCCTGGAGCCAATTCACCGAAAATTATCTGCGCCAAGCAGTTATACACGAACTGCCTATCCTAGGGATTTGTTATGGTCATCAACTGCTGGCGCATGCGCTGGGTGGGTTAGTTGCTTACCATCCACGTGGTAGGGAGATTGGTACCACTTCAATACATCTCACATCTGCAGCCACTACTGACCTCTTGTTTAATGATTTGCCTTTTAGTTTTAAAGTTAACGCTAGTCATATGCAAACGGTTACACAATTACCGATTGGAGCAACAGTGTTAGCAAGTAACGAATTTGAATCTCACCACGCGGTCCATTTTGGAGGCCGCGTATGGGGTTTACAGTTTCATCCTGAATTTGCGCTAGATATCATGAGAACATATCTTACCGAACGTGCCCCGGCATTAAAGGCAGAAGGACTAGATGTTGAACAGTTACAAGCTTCTGTAAGTGCAACGCCAATCGCCGCAAGTTTGTTACAGCGTTTTGCTACTTTAGTGCAAAAGACACTTTAACTGTTGATCAATCGTTAAAGTGCTTAAGTAAATGAGTTTGTGCACTTCTCGCTATGTTATTACCCGGCGTGTTTTGTTTGTAAGAGCCGTCACTTTGCAAAAGCCAGCTCTGCGTATTGTCAGCTAAATAATTTAACAAACCTTCTTCTAGCAATTTTTTACGTATTCGATTGTCTTCTATGGGGAAACATATTTCGATCCGCCGAAAAAAATTGCGATCCATCCAGTCAGCGCTGGAACAATAAAGTTCAAAATCATTGTCGTTATGGAAATAATAAATTCGGGTATGCTCTAGAAAGCGCCCGACTACCGAGCGTACCTGGATGTTTTCTGATACACCTTTGATACCAGGTCGCAGGCTGCAAATACCGCGCACAATAAGCTCTACTCTAACCCCCGCTTGTGAAGCGCTGTAGAGGGCTTCGATGATAGTTGGCTCAACCAGTGCATTCATTTTGGCAATAATACGAGCTGGTTTTCCCTGATTGGCAAAAATAATTTCACGATTAATTTTTTCCAGCAGAGTTTTGTGTAAAGTAAAAGGAGCCAGTAGAATTTTTTTCAGCTTGCCAGGTTTTCCCATGGCGGTAAGTTGCTGAAATATTTTTTGTACGTCATCTGTAATGGCGGTATGACTGGTTAACAGACCATAGTCTGTATAAAGCTTGGCTGTATCTGCATGATAGTTACCGGTACCCAAATGCACATACCGCTTCAATTGTCGGCCTTCACGACGAATCACCAAAATCATTTTGGCATGGGTCTTATGACCTACTACGCCATAAGAAACGTGAACTCCAGCAGCCTGTAATTCGTTAGCTAATTCAATGTTGTCTTCTTCGTCAAATCGCGCTCTAAGTTCTATTACTACGGTCACTTCTTTGCCAGCCAGCGCCGCATGAATTAGGGAATCAGCAATACTTGAGTCATGACTGGTGCGGTATAAAGTTTGTTTTATCACTAATACGTCAGGATCATGAGCAGCTTGATGTAGAAAATCTACCACCGTAACAAATGATTGGAATGGATGATGTAGAAGAATATCGCCTTTTTTAATCGTCTCAAATAAATCGACAGGAAAAAGTGTGCGCTGGTGCAAAACTGGGGTGAAAGGGGGGTACTGAAGGTCAAGACGACTGACCATGTTGCATATCCCCAACGTGCGGTTCAAATTTACCGGACCATCAACCTTATATAAATCTGATTCTTGAAGGTTAAACTTCTGGAGTAGAAAATTAATCATTTCTTGTGGGCATTCTTCCTGTACTTCCAGACGAACGGCGCTAGCAAAGCGACGTGTAGGTAACTTTCCCTCAATTGCAATTAATAAGTCGGCGGCATCATCCTCTTGTACAAACAAATCTGCATTGCGTGTCACACGAAACTGGTGACAACCAGTAACTTTCATGCCTGGAAATAAATCACCAGCATGGCGGTAAATAATGGAAGAAAGATAAACAAAATCATGTGCATGAGTTGCACATGAATTAGGCAGTTGGATCAAGCGGGGCAAGGCCCTTGGAGCTTGTACAATAGCTATTCCAGAATTTCGACCGAAGGCGTCTTTTCCTTCTAACGTAATTATAAAATTTAGACTTTTATTAAGTGCTTGCGGAAATGGGTGCGCCGGATCAAGTCCAACCGGACTCAGTACCGGTAGCAGTTCGCGATTGAAATATTTTTTAATCCACTCATTCTGCTTAGTCGTCCACTGAATGCTCATTAAAAAATGAATGCCTTGGATGGCTAGGTCGGGCAACAGTTGGTCGTTAAGAACTCGGTATTGATCACGCACAAGCTTGTGTGCCACTTCACTAATTTTGGCTAATTGTTCCTGGGGGGATAAGTTGTCTGGGCCATGTTTTGTCGAGCTGTGCTCAGCTTGTTGTTTAAGCCCTGCCACTCTTATTTCAAAAAATTCATCCAGATTAGAGCTCGCAATGGATAGAAAAAATAAACGCTCCAACAACGGTGTATTTTTGTCTTTTGCTTGCGCCAATACTCTGCGGTTAAATTCTAAGAGGCTGAGTTCACGATTCAGGTAATAAGCAGGATTAGCTAGATTTATCTTACTTGAACTGTTCATGGTTGTTTTGCAAAGTCATAAGATAGCCAGTATGTGCTCGTGGTGAAGAAATGGAAACTGATTTCAATTTGGCTCCATGTAGTTTTTTACAACGACGCGCCAACTTCAAAAAAGGCGGGCGACCCGGATCGGCAAGCACTATGCGATCTACGCCTTGTTCCAGAGCGCTAACTATCAATTGGTATAGGGGTTCGACCAATTCATCCCAAAAACATATATCGCCACCAACAATCATGTCCTGTTTTGCCAGTAGTGCCGGCTTAAGGTTTTCATAGCGGCATACCTTGGATTTAACGTTTATTTCATTTGCTTGTGCATGTAGATCTAAAAATGGAAATACATGTTTGTCAGCATCAACGGCAGTGACTTTAGCTTTAAATTTTTGTGCGCAACTAATGCTAAGCAAGCCCCAGCCACAACCAATTTCCATGATACGGCTACCCATTGCAGGTGGATAAGTTTCCAAATGATCTATTATGAAATAACTGGAAAACCATACTTTATCTCCATGAATTTCTGGCGCTTCAGACTCATCCAATAATTTTTTTAGGGCAGGATTTTTTTTGGTTAGAATTTTAAGACCGCGCACAGTCTGAACGTTGGTAGTAAACACGGGATTATCAATATCCTTTGTTAGTATTTTAGCAAGATTATAATAAGGGTTTGTTAGGCAGCATTAAGAATTATTCTTGTAATGCTGTTTGTGCATGGCTCGCTACTACTGTGCTGATAATTTCTCCTTGATCCAATCGAGTATGAATTGTAACACCAGGTTCTACTTGCTCGTAATTGGTGATGACTGCACCATTTTTTGTGCTTGCGATGGCATAGCCCCTAGCTAGAGTTGCAAGTGGGCTGACTGCATGCAAGGCACGACTTTGAATTTGTATTTGTTGTTCATATTTGAGCAGATTTCCGCGTAGTTTGCTGGTCAGTTGTTGATGCAAATGCTGCACCTGCTGAACTTTTTGTTGCACTTTACTTTGAGGGTTGTGGCTCAATAAGCCTGCCTGATGCAGTGCAACATGATGCCGTGAATTTTGCAATTGGGTGTTAATTGCGCGTTTAAAACGGGTCTCTAGCTCATCCAGCCGTTGTACTTGTTCTTGCAGTCTGTAGCCAGGATGGCGCAATTGTTTGCGTAAACTTACCAAGTTAAGCTGTAATTGTTCAATGTGTGATTGGATCAGGGTTAGCAACTGTTTCTGTAAGGCAAGCAACAGTTGTCGATAAGCATCTTGATGTCCGGAGATTAGTTCAGCAGCTGCAGATGGCGTAGCTGCTCTTACATCTGCAACGAAATCTGCAATTGTAAAATCGCTATCGTGTCCCACTGCGCTAATGACAGGTAAAGTGGATGCAAAAATTGCTCGGGCCAGACCCTCATCGTTAAAACTCCATAAATCTTCCAGCGAACCACCACCACGACCCAACAGAATAAGCTCGACATCGTGTAAACAGCCGGTTCTGGAATTGACCAACTGCAGGGCGCTGATGATTTCTGTGGCGGCATTAACTCCTTGCACAGCAACAGGGATGATGGTTATTTCGATAGCAGGAAAGCGGCGTTGCAGTACACTTATAATGTCATGTATGGCAGCTCCAGTAGGAGAAGTTATAACCGCAATATGGTGCGGGAGTGCAGGTAATGGTTTTTTATGTTGCGCGTCGAATAACCCTTCCTGTTGTAAGCGGATCTTTAGAATTTCGAAGGCTTGACGTAAGGCTCCTGCGCCTGTTTCTTCCATGTTTTCGAGTAATAATTGATAGTCACCGCGGCCTTCGTACAGGCTTAATTTGGCCTTCACCAAAACTTTCATACCGTCTTTTGGGCGTAAGCGCATGAGCATATTACGGTTGCGAAACATAGCGCAGCGTACCTGTGAGTTGGCATCTTTTAGTGTCAGATACCAATGCCCGGAAGCCGGGACGGAAAAATTGGAGATTTCACCTTCTACTAATACAGCAGGAAAGTTTTCTTCCAATAACAGTCGTGCCAGTCTGTTCAACTGGCTGACAGAAAGGGTGGGGTTATTTTGCTTGGGAATTGTGGGATAAGTAACAGACATCAACTTATGATACGTAGGTATGCCTTTAAAGAGCAAATTTCAAATTGAAAAGCTAAACCAAGGTGTTTTTTATTATTTCCCCATGTGTTTGAGCTAGTCTATAATACCCCGATTTCCCGAAACACGGGTCAGCAAGTTTCAGGTAATCAATATGCTGCGTATTATCCAGGAAGCTCTAACTTTTGACGATGTGCTCCTTGTTCCTGCCCATTCTTTGGTGCTGCCTAACAAGGTCGACCTAAAAACTCGCCTCACCCGCTCTATCACCCTTAACATACCTCTAATTTCCTCCGCGATGGATACCGTCACCGAGTCTCGCTTGGCTATTGCCATGGCGCAGGAAGGTGGCATGGGCGTAATCCACAAAAATATGAGTATTGAAGAGCAAGCGCGGGAAGTCCGTGCCGTCAAGAAATACGAAAGTGGTGTGGTCGCAGATCCGATCAGCATCACACCGAATTCCACTGTGCGTACACTGTTGGATTTAACACGCGAGCATCGTATTTCTGGTTTGCCAGTGGTCACTGTAAAACGTGGCAAACGTGAGCTAGTAGGAATTGTGACATCCAGAGACGTTCGCTTTGAAACTGATCTCAACGCCACGGTCGACACTATTATGACGCCTAAATCACGACTTGTTACTGTGCGCGAAGGGGCGAGTTTGGATCAGGTTAAAGTGCTGATGCACAAGCATCGGATCGAAAAAGTATTAGTAGTTAATGCTAAGTTTGAATTGAAGGGACTGGTAACCCTTAAGGATATTCGCAAGGCAGAAGATCACCCTAATGCCTGTAAAGATACCATGGGGCAATTGCGTGTTGGCGCTGCGGTTGGTACTGGTAAAGATACCGAAGAACGTGTGCGAGCACTGGTGAACGCCGGCGTTGATGTGGTGGTGGTAGATACCTCACATGGCCACTCCCAAGAAGTAATCAATCGCATCAAGCAAATTAAGAAAGCCTTTCCCAAGTTGCCGCTCATTGGTGGCAATGTGGCCACCGCAGAAGGTGCGCTGGCTTTAGTAGCTGCTGGTGTCGATTCTGTCAAAGTTGGAATTGGTCCTGGCTCTATCTGTACTACTCGTATAGTTACTGGTGTGGGAGTTCCTCAAGTTACTGCGGTGAGTAATGTTGCCGCTGCATTGAAAGATACAGATATCACTATAATTTCCGATGGTGGCATTCGTTTTTCGGGTGATATCGCGAAAGCTATCGCTGCAGGTGCAAATGCAGTCATGATTGGCAGCTTGTTGGCCGGATCGGAAGAAGCACCAGGTGAAGTAGAGTTATATCAAGGTCGCAGTTACAAGGCTTATCGTGGCATGGGCTCGCTGGGTGCAATGTCCAAAGCACATGGTTCTAGTGACCGTTATTTTCAAACGTTGGATAGTGGTGCAGCAAAACTAGTGCCCGAAGGTATCGAAGGTAGAGTGCCCTACAAAGGTCCGATGTCGGCTATTATTTTTCAACTTACTGGGGGTGTTCGTTCCAGTATGGGCTTGACCGGTTGTGGCACCATTGAAGAAATGCGCATCAAACCACAGTTCGTAAAGATTACATCGGCCGGGATAAGTGAAAGTCACGTGCATGATGTGAGTATCACCAAGGAAGCTCCCAACTACCGCATCAGCTAGTTGATAGTAAACATATGCTGTCTGCGTGCTGTTCAGCACCCGGCTAAAGTTGTTCTTTCACTTACATTGCGGAAATCTGCATGACAATAAACATTCATGAGCAAAAGATCCTTATTCTGGACTTTGGCTCACAATATACCCAATTGATTGCACGGCGTGTGCGTGAAGCTGGTGTTTATTGTGAAATTCATCATTACTCAATGACCGAGGCAGATTTTAGAGCCTTCTCGCCCCGCGGCGTAATTTTTTCTGGCAGTCCCGAGTCTGCCAACCTTGCTCTGTCACCTAGAGCTCCTGCTTATATTCTGCACAGTAGCCTACCCATCCTCGGCATTTGTTATGGAATGCAAACCATGGCTGAACAGTTGGGCGGCAAAGTTGAGGGATCCTCACGCTCAGAATTCGGCCATGCAAAAGTAGAAATTATTGGCAGCAATCCTTTGTTGTACGCGCTGGAACATGCAAGTACCGAAGCAGGTCGCACCTTACAAAATGTTTGGATGAGTCACGGTGACAAAGTTACCAAAATGCCAGACGGATTTAGAGTAATAGCCGCCACCGAAAGTGCGCCCATTGCGGCGATGGCCGATGAAAGTCGCCGTATGTATGGTTTGCAATTTCATCCCGAAGTTACCCATACCGCAGCCGGACAAGAAATACTTAACCGATTTGTACATGAGATTTGTGGCTGTGAACGGTTATGGACACCCGCCAATATCGTCACTGATGCTATAGCTACAATTCGACGACAGGTCGGTTCAGATAAGGTTTTGCTGGGTTTATCCGGCGGTGTCGATTCTTCGGTCGTGGCTGCACTTTTGCATAAAGCCATCGGTGCGCAACTCACCTGCGTTTTTGTCGATAACGGTTTGTTACGTTTGCACGAAGGCGATCAGGTGATGGCCACTTTTGCACAAAACATGGGTGTAAAAGTAATTCGTGCAGATGCTGAGAATTTATTTCTGGGCAAACTCAGTGGTATTAGCGACCCTGAAGCCAAGCGCAAAATTATTGGCAATGTTTTCATAGAAATTTTTGATGCACAGGCCGGCAAGCTGGGCAAAGTGCCTTGGTTGGCACAGGGTACTATCTACCCTGATGTTATTGAATCGGCACAGTCAAAATATGGAAATGCCCATGTCATTAAATCCCATCATAATGTGGGTGGATTACCAGAGCATATGAAGATGGGGCTGGTCGAACCACTGCGCGAACTCTTTAAGGATGAGGTGCGTAGAATTGGTGTGGAGCTGGGCTTACCTTACGACATGGTGTATCGCCATCCTTTCCCTGGCCCTGGTTTAGGGGTGCGTATTCTGGGCGAAGTGAAAAAAGAATATTGCGAAGTGCTCAGGCAAGCCGATGCAATTTTTCTTGAAGAATTACGCCGTGCCGATTGGTATCACAAAGTTAGTCAGGCTTTTGTGGTTTTTTTGCCTGTTAAATCCGTTGGTGTTGTAGGTGATGCGCGTCGTTATGCCTGGGTGCTGGCCTTGCGTGCAGTAGAAACTATCGACTTCATGACGGCCCGCTGGGCGCATCTACCCTACGAATTACTAGAAAGAGTGTCCAACCGCATTATCAACGAAATACCAAGTGTCTCGCGTGTTAGTTACGATATTTCCAGCAAACCACCGGCTACTATTGAGTGGGAGTGACTTAGACAAAAAAGGTCGTCACAATGAGCGGAGCAACCAAGTGCTAAAGGTTTTGTATTGGAAAGAAAATGATAAAACGTGCTGATCAGATTTTTCTTGCGGGATTGTGCTTACTATTTGCGAGTTCGGTAATGGCCATTGAAGAACCAAAATACATTGTGATTGAGAGCGCTAAACCTTTTGAGTTGCGTCAGTATGAGTCCATGATTGTTGCCGAGGCCTATGTTGATGGTGATATGAGTGATGCGGGTGGTAAAGGCTTTAGTCTCATCGCCGGCTATATCTTTGGCAAGAATCAATCTAAAACCAAGTTGATCGACGACCAACCGGGCAGCGAGAAGATTGCGATGACGGCACCTGTGACGATGGAATCAAAGAAAGGTGCTAGTGAAAAGATTGCAATGACGGCACCTGTGACGATGGAGGCCGAAAAGACAAACCCTAATCAATGGCGTATGTCTTTTGTCATGCCTAGCCAATACACACTTGCTAGCTTACCAACTCCCATTAGCCCAGAAGTGAAGCTTATAGAGATCCCACCGCAGAAAAAAGCGGTGATTACTTATACTGGTTTTAATTCAGAACAGAAGACGCAAGAGAAAGCCCAAGAATTACGTGTCTGGATGAAATCGAAAAACTTGAATCCCACTGGTGAGCCACAACTCGCGCGCTATAACCCACCGTGGACCCTTCCATTTTTGCGTCGTAACGAAGTTATGTTGGACTATTAAGAATCTCATAAGACGCCCCAACTTCTTCGCCCAAAGCAGTTTCTAGATAGGAATTTAAGGTCCATACGCGATTAATAATGAACATCCCGTTTGCCTGCAGACGGCGTTTGGTCGCAAAGACCTGTCGAGTAGTAGCAATCGGTGTGTTATTTCCCATAAAGGCGATTTAACACGTTCGCTCAAGAAAAGATAAATTTAAACAAGCCAAATTTAGAGATTCAAATTTTGAAATATAAGAAGATTGCCATCGTGGGTGCGGGCATCTCTGGGTTAGCGGTAGCGCATAGCCTTAAAAAGCACGCCGACATCACTGTTTACGAGGCAGGGGCGTATTTTGGTGGGCATGCAAACACAGTGGACATTTGTTTGCCGACGCCTGATGGCATGGTGACACATGGAGTAGACACGGGCTTTTTGGTCTTCAATGAAAGAACTTATCCCAATCTTATTAGATTATTTGCAGAATTGGGCGTGGAGACTTCGTTGTCTGACATGTCGTTTTCGGTCAAAGTACCCAAAGCATGGGGAGATGAAACTTTGGAGTGGAGCGGCAGCAATTTAGATACTGTTTTTGCGCAACGTAAAAATTTGATTCGACCCAAGTTTTTAAAAATGTTGGTCGAGGTGTTGCGCTTTAATACCTTATGCAGGCAGATTGCTGAGCAAAATCAAGAAGCAGAAATGCGGCAATCTCTTTCAGTCTTTTTAACGCAACATGGATTCAGTGAAGTATTTAAAAATTGGTACTTCTTACCTATGATGGGTTGTATCTGGAGTTGCCCAACTGATCAAATGCTAGCGTTTCCCGTGGCTACCATGATCAGGTTTTGTCACAACCATGGATTGATTCAAGTCAATAACCGCCCGCGTTGGTTCACGGTTACAGGTGGCTCTCGAAACTATGTTCAAAAGATTGTGGCCGAGTTGCCCGATAAACGTTTGAACACGCCGGTTGAATTGATTGAAAGAGACCTAAACGGTGTAACGGTGTTCACTCAAGGACTTGCAGAGCGCTTTGACGAAGTGGTGCTGTGTACACACTCCAATCAGGCTTTGAGAATGCTCAGTGCCCCCGCTGCTAGTGAAACAAGGGTCCTGTCAGCCATTCGTTACCAAGACAATGAAGCAGTTTTGCACACTGATGAAAAAGTTCTGCCTACCCGGCGTAAAGCTTGGGCGGCCTGGAACTATGAACGTTCTGAAAATAACAGCCAAGAAAGTTCACGCGTTTGCTTGCATTACTTGTTGAATAAACTGCAGCCATTGCCCTACGAGCAAGCGGTGGTGGTCTCATTAAACCCAACGCGATCGATCGATCCTACCCGAGTTATTCAACGCTTTAACTACGCACATCCCGTGTTTGATTTAGCAGCGATGGATGCGCAGCAAGAAATGAAACAGCTGCAAGGTTACCAGCATACCTGGTATGCGGGTGCATGGCTGGGTTATGGCTTTCACGAAGATGGATTGAAGTCAGGTCTTTCGGTAGCTCGAGAGTTGCTTTTGAAGGTAAATGCATGACGGAGGGCGGCATAAAAATTGGCCACGGCCAAGTCAGGCATGTCCGCTTGCGACCAACCAAGCATGCGTTCAACTACAGCGCGTATTTTTTAATGCTGCCCATGCGGCAATTGCAAAAACTCAATGCAAGCAAGCCCCAAGAAAAAACTCACTTAGCCATTAACAAGTCGGGTCTGTTGTCTTTTTATGTTGTCGAACATGGAGATGGCCGCTTACCTGAGCACGGTGGCGCTTTGGCATGGGTTGATGAGTTGCTCATCAAAGAAAATATCATGGATGCGAAAGGCGAGATATGGTTGCAAACATTTCCACGTGTGTTGGGTTACACCTTCAAGCCCGTGAGCTTTTGGTATTGTCATCGGCAAGATGGGTTGTTGGCAGCTATCGTAGTAGAAGTTCACAATACCTTCGGCGAGAGGCATAGCTAC
>CAIMTR010000233.1 GCA_903844415.1 uncultured Gammaproteobacteria bacterium | reverse complement strand
TGCTATTTTGTTCGGCCGTTTTGACCGCTTCACTCATACACGCTAACAATATTGCCCTGTCGGCGCCAAAACTATCAAAAGCTCCAGAACGTATCAGGGCTTCTAGTGCGCGTTTGTTCACAGCGCCTAAATCGACTCGTTTACAAAAATCAAAAAGATGTTGGAACGGTCCAGACGCTTCGCGAACTTGTATTAAATTATCGACAGGGCCTTCACCTAATCCTTTTATTGCTCCCAGACCATAGTTAATCTGACCTGTAGAATTCACAGTAAAAGCAAAACGCCCAATATTGACATCGGGGGGTAAGACTTCCAGTCCCATACGTCGAGATTCTTCCACCATAATTACAATCTTGTCTGTGTTGTGCATGTCAGCAGAAAGCACAGCAGCCATAAAATGAGCTGGGTAATAACACTTCAGCCATGCTGTTTGATAGGACACCAGAGCATAGGCCGCTGAATGAGACTTGTTGAAACCATAGTCTGCGAATCTTTCCATCAGACTAAAAATGTTACTTGCTGTAATAGCGTGAATGCCTTTTGCAGCAGCACCAGCTTCGAAAAAAATTCGCTGCTCCTGCATAACATCAGCTTTTTTCTTGCCCATTGCACGGCGTAATTCATCAGCTCCACCTAGGCTATAGCTTGCCAGTACCTGGGCTATTTGCATGACTTGTTCCTGATAAAGAATAACCCCGTAGGTGTTTTTCAATACCGGTTCTAGATCGGGATGAGGAAAACTGACTTGTTTTCGCCCATGTTTACGATCAATAAAATCATCCACCATGCCAGAGCCCAAAGGACCAGGACGAAACAAAGCCACTAACGCAATGATGTCTTCGAAATTGCTGGGTCTAAGACGTTTGATCAAGTCCTTCATGCCGCGTGATTCCAACTGAAAAATAGCCGTGGTTTCACCTTTTTCAAGCATGTTAAACACTTTTGGATCATTAAGCGGAATGGCTGTAATATCGATTGGAGTTACTTTTTCTTTGCTATATATGGCCTCTGCGTTAAGCATTTTTACTGTCCAGTCGATGATGGTCAGTGTACGCAAACCCAGAAAATCGAATTTAACCAGCCCGGCACTCTCGACATCATTTTTGTCATATTGAGTTACCAAATTCTCCCCGCTTTCATCACAATAAAGGGGCGTGAAATCAATGAGCTTGGTGGGTGAAATTACAACTCCACCTGCATGTTTACCTACATTTTTAACCAAACCCTCCAACTGACATGCCATCTCCATGATTTCCTGTGCCTCTTCACTGCTGGCCAGAAACTCGTTCAATTGGGGTTCAATTTGGCGAGCTTTTTCTAAAGTCATGTCCGGTTCAAATGGAATGAGCTTGGAAAGTTTGTCAGCCAATGCATAAGACTTACCCTGCACCCGTCCAACATCTCGAATTACCGCCTTAGCTGCCATAGTGCCAAAGGTAATAATTTGTGACACAGAGTCATGACCGTACAGATTTGCTACGTGTTCTATTACACGATCTCGTCCATCCATGCAGAAATCCACATCAAAATCAGGTAATGATCCACGTTCAGGATTCAGAAACCTTTCAAACAACAAATCATATTGCAGTGGATCGATGTCAGTTATTTTTAGGACATAAGCAACCAGAGAGCCAGCACCAGAGCCTCGTCCAGGTCCGACCGGAATATCATTGTCTTTAGCCCATTGGATAAATTCCATGACGATAAGGAAATACCCAGAGAACCCCATCTGATTGATTATTTGCAGCTCAAAATCGAGACGTTGCTGATATGTATTTTGAATTGTTAAAAATTCCGAGTGCTCCTGATGCTTAAGTTTGGCTAGTCGCTGCTGCAGACCCTGTACACTAAGCTGACGAAAGAAATCTTCTAGAGTTAGGCCAGACGGCACTGGATAATTTGGCAGAAAAGGCTTGCCAAGTTCGAGCTCTAAATTGCAACGCATGGCAATCTGTACAGAATTTTCCAATGCTTCGGGTAAATCGCTGAACAGTTCTTGCATTTCTTCTGGACTGCGCAAATATTGCTGATCTGAATACAAATGTGGGCGCCTTGGATCATCTAGTGTGCGGCGATCTTTGATACAAACTCTAGCTTCGTGAGCTTCGAATTCATCTGCCTTCAAAAAACGAACATCGTTGGTAGCAACTACTGGGCATCCTGCTAACAATGCCAACCCCACTGCCCTTTTGACGTGTTCTACATCTCCGGTACGCCCAGTTCTTTGCAACTCAAGATAGTAAGAATCAGGGAATAAAGCTTGCCAAGCCTGCAATTGCTGTTGGGCTAGTTCTAAATTATTTGCTATCAAGGCTAAGCCCACATCACCACGATTTGCACCGGACAAGGCAATGAGTCCTGTGGTGAGCCCTTTAAGCCAGCTACGTTTAATGGTTACATTGCCACGGTATTGCCCCTTTTGATGCGCAAGTGAAATGAGTTTGATTAGGTTGCGGTATCCTGTCTGATCCTTGACCAATAACACTAGGAGTGAAATTTGTTCAGGGTTGTGATCCTCTACAATCATCACATCGCAACCACAGATGGGCTTAATACCAGCAGCATTCGCAGCTTTATAAAACTTAATTAAGGCATAAAAATTAACTTGGTCTGTGAGCGCAACTGCAGGCATACCTTGATTTGCAACAGTTTCAGTTAACGAATCAATTCGAATCAAGCTATCAACAACCGAATATTCGGAATGCAAATGTAAATGCACAAATGAGGGTAAGGACGACATGGCTTGTGGAAATCGCTTAAAGAATAATCTTTTTGGATTTTAACGACTACACGATGGTAATGACAGCCACTCTGCGGTTCTTCAATGGGTATTTCTAGCCCTATTTTCGAATACAGATTAAGCTTTTTTCTCTAACCTTGCCCGAATGAACTGTGCTATCTTAAGAGGAAGTAAAGTTATACGTTATTTTTTCACTTTTGAAACCAACCGATTGATAGTTATGTATTTATTCAAAAAGATTTTGCAAGTATTGTTAAGCTGCTCTGCTCTGTTCTTTGTCCATAGTTCGCTCGCAGTCACCTACGTTTGTTTTGAAACAAGCCTGGGTACATTTTGCATGGAAATGCACGAAGCTAGTGCTCCTGGCACGACTACCAATTTCCTCACATATGTTAGGGATGGCCATTACAACAACACCTTCATACACCGCACAGTGCCTAACTTTATAATTCAGGGTGGCGGCTACAAACTGGAACCACTGGGACAAGAAATTTCGAAGGGTCCACAAATCACTAACGAATTCAATCGTCCCAATGTGCGTGGCACTGTGGCCATGGCCAAATTTGCAGATCAACCTAATAGTGCATCCAATGAATGGTTCGTTAATTTAGCAGATAACTCGGCTTCACTGGATACTACCAATGGTGGTTATACCGTATTCGCCACTATAGTAAGTGGCATGAGTGTGGTTGATTCCATAGGGAATTTAGGTAGAGTAAATCTGAGCAGTTCCCTAGGTAATGCTTTTACCGAGATTCCAGTTGTTTCTAAAGATGATAACGGCGTAGGTGTCGAGGATTTGGTACAAATTAAACGCGCCTATATCAGCGATACTATCGTTATAGATGCAAACAACCCCACAGCTGAGGCCACAATCGCTGAAAAGGCCTATGCATGTACAACGGACTGGGTAGCCCAGATCGCTCCAAAACAAGTTTGTATGGACACGCCTTCTGGTACTTTTTGTATTGAACTATCGGCGGATTCTGCACCTTTAACTGTAGCTAACTTTCTGCACTATGTTGCAGATGGCGACTACACCAACAGTTTCTTTCATAGAAGTGTCAAAGATTTTGTAGTGCAGGCTGGTGCTATGACACTAAATCCCTTATTTGCCGGTGTTCCCATTGATGCTCCAGTAAAAAACGAATTCAAAATTTCCAATACCCGTGGCACTGTCGCTATGGCTAAGGCAGATGGTGCCCCCGACAGTGCAACCAATCAATGGTTTGTAAATACGAAAGACAATTCAACATTATTGGATACTAACAATGGCGGTTTTACTGTATTCGGAAATATAAATGCAGATGGAATGGCTGTGATAGACAAAATTGCAGCACTAACAGTTTATGATTTTTCCAGCATGAACCCCACCTTAGGTGAGCTTCCTCTCTATCGTAGCGGCAACTTTACTGGGCTAACTACTACCGATTTCGTTAAAATTACGAAAGCGTACATACCAGGAGTTGGAACTAACCCATGCATTCCGACAAAACCTGCGGCACTTACTGAACTTGCCAATCAACGTTTTGAATTACCGGTGCGTATTGGTAACAAACTTTATTCCATAATCTTCACACGTGAATTAAACAATCCCAACTATGTATTTAATGCAGACTTAATCAGAATTCGTACATTGACTGATACTGGACAGATGGCTGCTGTTTATACTCCAGAAAATGGGGTTATGATAATTCCTTCAATGTTGATTGATGCTAAAAATGTGATCACCAATGTCAGAATGAAACTCACAAATAAAGCTACACTACAGTTTTCCCTTGAGAGTTATTCTCCACTCTGATCTTGATCTAACCTATTGCACTTACACAGTTCGTAGTAAATTCACTCTTAATTACTTACGAATCTACCTCTTTATCAGATGAACAGTTTCAGAGTTAGTTGAAACTATTCCTGCATAACTCCTGCTAGCTTTTATAAAAGCGCTGCTACCGGACGAAAACTACGCCTGTGTATTGGGCATGGCCCTAGATTTTTTAATGATAGTAAATGCTGTTGAGTGGGATAACCCTTGTGTTGTGCTAGCCCATAACCTGGATAAATCAAATCTAACTCTAGCATTTCATTATCACGCGTTACTTTTGCGAGGATAGAGGCTGCAGCTATTGCCATAATTTTGCTATCACCTTTGACAACCGCCTGGCAGGGATATGCCCAATGAGGACAATGGTTACCATCCACATAAATAAAATCGGGGTGAAGTTCTAAGGCAGAAACTGCTCGCTGCATAGCCAAAAGACTGGCCTGCAGAATGTTGAGATGATCTATTTCTATAACTGATGCTTTGCCTAGAGCAAAAGCCAAAGCTTTTTTTTGGATCTGATCAAACAAGTCAATTCTTTTGCTTGCAGTAAGTATTTTTGAATCGGCCAGTCCTGATATTGTATTTGCAGGATCAAGTATTACTGCTGCAGCAAAAACATTACCTGCAAGCGGACCTCGTCCAACCTCATCAACGCCAGCAATATTTCCTACTAAATTGACATTCAGAGAAAAAGCTAACATTGGTATTTTCACAATAATTTCATTACAGCTTGCGCCGCCTTGTTACTAGCCCCCATACGTAGGCTTTGGTGAATTTGCATATAGCGCTGAGAAATATGCTGATTCTGTGGTTTTTCCGCCAAAAGCTTGACAACTTTAGTTACCAATGAAGATGGATTGACTTGTTTTTGAACTAGTTCTTCCACAATAGATTCCCCTGCCAGTAGATTGGGCAAGGAAAAATATGGAACTCTAAGCAAACGGGATATGATTGCGAAAGAAAGCCATGCCATCTTGTAACAAACCAACATCGGTTTTTTTAACAACATAGCTTCTAATGTAGCAGTCCCGGAAGCCAGTACGACAACATCAGCAGCTTCCATAGCAAGTCTTGATTGACCATTTAACAAACGTACAGTTGTATGCGCTGGCCCTATCATCGATTGAAGTTGCCGCTTGCAATGCGAACTCGCGCATGGAAAGAGAAACATCAGATCAGGATACTGGAGAGATAATAATTCTGCTGTTTGTAAGAATACCGGTCCAAGCCTTGCAACTTCCGATTGGCGACTACCTGGTAAGAAAGCAATAACTTTGGCTGTGGAGAGTAGATTCAACTCGCTACGAGCAAGTTGACTATCAGGCAATAGATTTATGATATCTGCTAATGGATGGCCTACAAAACAAACGGGTACTTGATATTTCCGATAAAAATCTGCTTCGAATGGAAATAATGTCAACACCAAATCAACTGCCTTTGCTATTTTGCGAACACGATTTTGACGCCATGCCCAAACTGAAGGACTGACGTAATGCACCGTTGGAATACCCTTGGCATGTAATCGGCTTTCAATGGTTAGATTAAAATCCGGAGAGTCAATGCCTATAAAAACTGCAGGTGGATTAGCGAGGAAATAGTTAGTGATGTCTCGCCGGATATGCAATAACTCAGGCAAGCGTTTTAATGGTTCGAAAATACCCATTACAGCAAGACGCTCCATAGGATGCCGAGAGTGTAAACCTTCCGCTTGCATCAAGGGTCCACCGATACCTTCAAAAAGGATGTTTGGCTGGAGTCGACGGAGCGCTTGCATTAAAGAGGCACCTAGAATATCGCCGGAGCTTTCACCGGCTAGGATACCTACACGCAGAGTGGTGTTCATGATCAGCGCAATATGCCTTTGCTGGAAGCGCGCACAGAAGCTATCAAAGTAGCAACATCAGGAGCTTCCGCCACTAATGACTGCATTTCAACCAAGGCCTCTTCCAAGATATTCCCTTTGCGATACATAATTTTAAAAGCTTTACGTAAAGCCTGGATTGCTTCCTTGCTGAATCCTCGCCGCTCTAAACCCGTAATATTTATCCCCTTTGCTTGTGGGGGGGTGCCATTAACAATGACAAAAGCAGGAACATCCATGTTCACATGTGTTTGAGCACCAACAAAACTATGAGCGCCTATCCGTAAAAATTGATAAACGCCTGCATATCCTCCCAGTATTGCCCAATCTTCTACAATTACATGACCACTTATTGCTGAATTATTTGAAAAAATGGTGTTGTTGCCGACAATACAATCATGAGCAACATGCGTGTAGGGCATGAACAAATTGTGTGAGCCAACACGGGTAATGCCTCCACCGATTTCTGTTCCCCTATGCAGGGTCGCCCCTTCCCTAATGATATTGTCATCCCCAATTTCAATTCTGGTGATTTCACCATGATATTTTTTATCGGAAGGATCTTCGCCGACTGAAGAGAACTGGAATATTCTATTTCTTTTTCCTAAACGCATGGGGCCTTTTAGAATGACATGAGAAGAAATTTCACACCCGTCGCCAATTTCAACGTCGGCACCAACTATGGTCCATGGGCCGATTTTTACATCAGCTCCAATTTTTGCGGTGGGATGAATAATTGGAGAATTACTGCTCACATTTATAATCCACTTGTGGAATTAAAGTTGTTCTTTGCG
>CAIMTR010000232.1 GCA_903844415.1 uncultured Gammaproteobacteria bacterium | reverse complement strand
GGTATCGTAGATGGCCATGCCTGCTGTTACACTGCCGCCGGGACTGTTGATGTAAAAACTAATGTCCTTGTCCGAGTCTTCACTTTCTAAAAACAGCAGTTGTGCCACCAACAAACTGGCAGTGTGCTCGTTGACATCGGTATCCAACATGATGATACGATCCCTTAGCAGACGACTATAAATATCGTAACTGCGTTCACCTTTTGAGGTTTGTTCTACTACCATTGGGATTAGACTGGGCATATTATTCCTTGTAAGTTTGATTCTAATAAATTACATTATACAAAATTTTCATCGGCAATGCAAGCAGTTTTTTACCAAATTCACTAATCTAATAAATAAAACATGCGACTACATGATTTAACCGAAGCCAAACTGTCAGCTGGTGATATTCCGGCCAACAAGCTCAGTGCCGTGCAGAACCCCAAAACTGGCAAGCCTTTTACACGTCCGGAGTTGTTCTTGTACAAGGTGGTTAATAAATCGCCATTTACCAAGGTAAACGGAGAAACAGTGACCATTGACCCCAAGGAAGCACAAAAAGTAAGTGCTTGGATCAAGACTGGCCCTGCTGGGGTTGTCTCTCTAGTAGACACCGAAGGCAACCCTGTTAAAAACACTGACCTTCAAAAAACTGTGGAGTTTGGCAGCAAGGAAAGCGAAGGCATTCCAGTTAAACCATCCGATGTGTTTCCCAGCACTGATGTAGATCCCGACAAACTTGAGTCAGGCGTGGGAAGTATTTTAGACTACGGTGGTTTTCCTGCCAGCGAGTTTTATAACAAAATTGCCAATTCACACCTGAAAGACATGGGACAAATTGGCGATGCTGTGATTGCAATGGCCAAACAAATATCACAAGGTCAAGTGCCCACAGTTCCAGGTAATCTCAGCAAGCAAGAACAAAAAGCCATTGAACTCTACGCCAGTGAATTCCTGGGTGTGATGAGTGTGCTGAATGGCGTTGCCGATTTCCCCAAGAGAGATGCATTCTTGAACTGGGTTGGTCAGGATCTAGGCAGTTTGTTGCTGTACTTTCCCAAGGCATCAAACAATCCCATTGCCGACAGCTATGGGCTATTGAATCGCGCCACAGGTAACGCTCTTGCCATGTCCAGCAAGGCCGCAGGCAAAGGTGCGCCTCCAGCATTGACTTCGTTAAAGGTGCCACCTTTTTTGGCAAAGAAATATCCCGAAGCTTACAGTTTCATTAAAAAAGCACAAGATCCTGGACTCAGTGGTGTAACACAACCTTTTGCGTTGATGAATTGGTTGTATCAATTCAGTCCCGAATTAGTGCCCGAAGTCTGGCGTCCATACCTGCCCTGGCAACCCGACGAAGTTCAAGATATTGCTACCAGCTTTAAGAAAAAGGGCGGAAAACTCCCACCAAAATTAATGAAGGCTGCGTCTTCTAGACTAAGTCCACAAGTGGCCAATGGTGACGCCACTGACGGTGGCAAAGTGTACTATGCAGTGATAAATGATGTAATGAAGTTGGTCAATGCTGGTGCGGTGCCTAATTTCCGCGAAGCTATTCTAACCAGCCTAGGATTTAACTTTGTGCAGATCTACAGTAACATCAAGAATGGCAAATT
>CAIMTR010000231.1 GCA_903844415.1 uncultured Gammaproteobacteria bacterium | reverse complement strand
TTGCTTCTTTGTGACTTCGTATGTTGAATACGCAACATGACTTGAACCTTCCGATTCACCTTCATGGGCTGCATTAGCACGTCCACCGGCAGGTACTCCAGAGAGACCATGTTGTTTGGCTAAAGCTGCATGTAATGCTACCACAGTATGATTGTTGGATTGTGGATTGATTGCAATATGTTGTGTAATTTCTTGTGCAATGTCCACTAAGGTTGGAATTGGAATTCGTGTCAACGCATGAATGATGATAGCTCGTAGCGGCATTACTATTGATGTAGTGTTGGACTCTGTTTTGTCTCTTAAATCCATGAGCCAATCTTGATTTGTTTTTTCCAAAACGGTGGGATCCAGCAAACATCGAATCGGAGGATCTACCAGAACCATGCCAATGGGATAGCTAAATACAGGTGGAAGAATTGGATTGTCACCGTTATCAATACCGCCTTGATACCAATTGCATTGTAAATTATGTGCTCCCAAAGAGTAATCTGCTTGTGGCACTGGGAACGGTAATACCAAATCTGGTATCAATGGTGGATGAACACCTGGTGCTAATGCTGCGTCCGCAGCTGCATATCCTGCAATTTGCAAGGCGTGTGCTTGAATTGCTAGAATATTTGCCTTTAATCCTTCCCGTTGTAATAACACATTGGGATTGACGATTGTAAGCGAAGTGTGTTGTCGTTGTTGCTGCAACTGTAATGCCACTAATAATGTTTGCATCGTATCTTGAGTAGATGCAATTCCAATCTGGGTAACATCAAAATCCAATGCTGCTTTAATTTCGTGTGCGGTGGCTGGATACGTGGATTTCAAGTGGTCTAATACTTCTTTCAATTGCACTTCTTCTTGTCCTGGAAAACGTAAGAAAATTGGCTTTAATTTGACTAAAACTGATTGAGAAACACATTCAGATAAGATTTCCAAGCAGGCACGTGCTTTGTCATTGTTTTGTTGTTGAACTTCTTCTGCTTTTCGGAGTGTATCTGAGATTTTGATTGCGAATTCCAGCTGTTTTTCCGTTGCTGCTACGTTGTTTTCGATTGCTGTTAGGTGATTTCTCAGTTTATTCAATAATGCTTGCTGCATGTACACAAAATGCGCCGCGTGCATAATTGAACTATTTGCCCCCGCTTTTTCTTTCACAAACTCTTGCAAATCTGAGATGTAAATTGCATCTGGTTTTCCAGAAAATGGATATAAAGCAGAACCATTGAATTTCCTTTCCCTGAAATTTCTGATCTCTAAAACTGTCTCTTGAATACGCGAAGCTCCAGCATGATGAATTGCTCCGTACATTTCGTTGATGTTTTTTATTTTTGATTTTTAAAAGACTGTGTAATATTAAAACTGTTGATAAGTGAATATAATAACTTGTATACGGTTTTAATATTTTACAGTTTTGTGACAAGACATCGAGACACAAAACATCTATATTTTATGACGGGTGAGGTGCGACTGCACGAGCCCTTCTACTAAAAACTAACCGTTTCAACAATCCCTTCCATGACCCCTTTCCTCCCTGGTCAAATGACAATCACGTTTGGTAGCGACAGTAACCTTGAAC
>CAIMTR010000230.1 GCA_903844415.1 uncultured Gammaproteobacteria bacterium | reverse complement strand
TTGATTTTAGCGCGCAATCGTTTCACACAGTTTTTCTGTGACTTCCAGCTTTGTTTTTATGGCCCAAAAATCATCCCAAATCGATGTGTTCCGTAAAGTTGCATCTGGCAACTGTATATTTACAAAGATGTGCGGTTCGGTAAGAAATATTTCCTTGATTTCAGCTTGATAGCCTCTTCGGACCAAATCAGTTTTAGCCCTCTGTGCATTTATTTCTCGTGAAAACACCCCTAATGATATCCCACCCATCAACTCGCCCGTTCTCATGAAATAACTATCGATATCCTTGTTCTGCAATTCTTCAAGGACGATGCGAGCATCACTCTCAAACTTAAATGGGGGCAAATGAACCAACCAAGTAGAAGGAGCGGATTTCTCCAAAACTTCAATATTACCTTTCATTCCCAGCTCGCCAAGTTCTGTAACAAATGATAACGCTCCCAACTCATCTGCAAATTCCCCTGCCATCCCACACCATTGAATGGGTTTTACAACTGGTACTGGCTCCATACTGACTGGTAACTGCCCATCATTATTGATACCTATCGAGGACAATTGTGATGGCATAATGGATTCAGTCGATCGCGGCAAAATAGATTCAACTGGTGCAGGTTGTTCACCCAACAACATCAATGTTTTTTGAGCCGGTTTGAAAGGTTGTTTAATTTCGAAGGCAGGAATTTTATCCTCTGGCAATACACGCTGAAGCCAAAAAAAATAGCCAACATTTAGTAATACAATCAAAACAACAAAAGTACGCATCTAAGCAACTCTGGGATGAACTGGCTATTTGGCAAACGGGACCATCACCAATGCTAGGCCGTCCAACACTAAATCCGGAACCAATTGAAATTCAAAATTTAAATAAGGTGCGAGTATCGCAGCATCTCCACCCGTGACATACAAACATGCTTCCCCCCCGGAAATAAGAGTTTTTTCATGAATATCCCGCAAAAAACCTGATACTAAACTGAGAATTCCGTTTTCAATAGCAGCTGCAGTACAGTCGCCAGGTGTGGTAGAAATCCATCCAACAGATTCAGTTGCCAGCGCTTTTGATTTTGCAGCGAGGGCATCACGTTGCATATGTAAACCGGGCACAATATAACCACCTAAATGCTGACCGTTTGCTTTTACAAAATCTACTGTAATGGTGGTGCCACAGTCCACTACACAACACTCTCCCTCCCAATCTTGATACGCTGCTAGGATAGCCAACCAACGATCCACACCAAGCTTGCTGGCATCTTCGTAACCATTGGTAACACCCGAAAAATGATTAACCGACACCGCAAATTCAGCCTTCAAATTCCATTTTTCAATCGTCAATGTTGTAAAAAATTTGCGAAACAATTCCCCTCTGACACTTGCAACCAATATGCGGGATACATTTTGCTTCTTCAGTGAATCGAAAAGAGCACCCAGATCCGTAAACATTTTCGAAGCATCATCGAGAGCAAACACAACACCATCAGCTATTTTTAGCCATTGGCCAGAATCAGCTTTCTTTCTCAGTCTCCATTTGATGCGAGTATTACCAGCATCAATCTCCAAAATCATGACAATCACCCATCTTTTTTTTCAAATAAGTTTATTAAGTGCTTTTATGCACAGTCGCTGAACGTAAACTGACTTCTCCTCCATAAAACTTTTGTAGCCCAGTTTCGGTTTCCAGCAAAAAGGCTCCTGTGTTATCTACACCTTGGCCCACACCCGACACGGAGCCACTAACAGTACTCAATTCGACTTTTTTTCCTGCTGTTATATCCAGCAATTTCCAATCCTTGGTAAATGGAGCAAACCCCTCCGCATGAAACCTGTCTATTGCAGCTATTTGGTAATGCAGAATTTTGCCAAACAATTCATTGCGCAAATGTTGTGTGAAACCTAATTCACACAAAGTTACCCATGGCTGCCCCACTCCATTCATGCTAACTGCATTTTGTTTCAGATTCAGACCTAAACCGATAATCACCTGACATGAGCCTGCTATATCGCCATTAATCTCTATCAAAATACCCGCCAGTTTCTTGTCCTGCCATAAAACATCATTGGGCCATTTAAGACTCAAACCAGAAAATCCAAATGCCTGTAATGCCTTCACCAAAGCCAAT
>CAIMTR010000229.1 GCA_903844415.1 uncultured Gammaproteobacteria bacterium | reverse complement strand
TCAATTTAAGGAAACAAATTTTAGATTTACTCAAGGAGTTGCAGCAAGACCCTGCAGGGCATGGCATGTCTGTCTTATTAATCACCCATGATCTAAATTTAGTGCGAAAGTTTGCCCAAGACGTGGTGGTGATGCATCAGGGGCGTTTGGTGGAGAGTGGGGCCGTGCAGGAGATCTTCGAGAATCCGCAAACACCGTATACACGGGCGTTAGTCGAAAGTAAGCCTGACAAAAACTTATTACCAGTTTTACCACTCGCACCTTATTTGATGAAAGCCGCGGCCATTAGTGTGTCTTATCCTAGGCCAAAGCTTGGTTGGGATCAAGTTCTCACGATGTTTGGGCGCACAGCTTGGAATATCGTCTTAGACCAAGTCTCTTTAGATTTAAGGCAGGGTGAGACAGTCGGAGTGATTGGTGAGTCGGGGTCTGGTAAGACTACTTTGGGAATGGCACTGTTAGGATTGATGCCAGGAATTTCTGCCAAGACCGAGGGGCAGCTAGAGGTTTTTGGACAATCTTGGCATACTTTAGGTGAAGCTCAAAAACGAGCGATGCGAGCTCGCCTACAGGTCATATTTCAGGACCCATTTGGGTCACTATCTCCCCGCATGAGTGTTGGGCAGATTATTGCAGAGGGTCTAGCAGTTCATCAGCCGCAGTTAACGGCCAAGCAGCAGATGGACCGAGTGTTGGAGGTCCTGATTGAGGTTGGTTTAGAAAAAAACTCGATTGATCGCTATCCACATGAGTTTTCTGGTGGCCAACGGCAAAGGATTGCGATTGCTCGAGCTTTGATTTTAAAGCCCGAGATATTGATCTTAGACGAGCCAACCTCTGCGTTAGACGTCACCATACAAAAGCAAGTATTGGGTTTATTGACCCAGCTACAGCATAAATATAATTTGGCATATGTTTTAATTAGCCATGATATTTCAGTGATTGCTGCGATGTCGCACCGGGTGATTGTTCTGCAGCATGGCCAGATGGTCGAGTCTGGTGCTACTGCAGAGGTGATATATGCTCCCCAGCATCCTTATACACAGCATTTAATTGCCGAAGCATTTTGACGGTTTGTGGATAAAAGGCTTGATTAATAAAGAAATTATCTATAAAATAAAGATTCTTTGTTATTCTAAAAATATTTCTATGTCTTTTCAACGACTTACAAGAATAAATTGCGCAGGTACTTTACTAACAATTGCGATTGCTGGTGGTAGTATTTTGCCCGGATTTGCATATAGTCAAACTGTTGAAGAGGCTACCGTCACTCCTGTGAAACAAAATTTTTACGGTAAGGTAGTTGGTTCAGTAGTGGGCACTGTTTCTGATAGTTCTTCGACATTAATTAATAATGCGATGCAGTTAATTGGTGTGCGTTACCGATGGGGTGACAGTGTTCAGACTGGTTTTGATGCGAGTGCGTTTGTTAAATACGTCTTAAAAGATAATTTAGGCTTTCTGTTTCCGGTTAAGACGAATGACATCAGTAAAGTTGGTTTACAAATCTCCCGCGACAGTTTAAAGCCTGGAGATCTGGTATTTTTTAATACACTGAAACGTCAAAACTCCCACGTTGGTATTTATGTTGGAGAGAATAAGTTTATTCATGCACCAGCCCGAGGTTCTGGCGTTCGAGTTGATGACATGACTTCTGTTTATTGGAATATGAGATTTGATGGTGCGCGTCGAGTTGATGCTAAAACGCAGAACGAGCAAGCCGTATTGATGACGCAGTAAAAATAATCCAAACAATACTTCACGCAGAATATCATTCCAATTAGTAAAGTTTTTTTAAGGTATTTTTAACGTATTTTTTGGGGAGAATTTGTTTTAGTCTCTTATTCCCCTATATATCAAGACCTTCGGGTCTTTTTTGCTTTGGACCTTGTTACTATTTACAGAATAATCTAAAAGTTAACAAGAAAAAATTATCCCGTCTTAAGGATTTCCAAAATTAGCGATAATATTTTTCAAGGTGTTGATTTGACTTTGCATCGCCACTTCCCCAGCAAGTATTGCGGCATTTCTGGATTTAAAGTCTGTGCCTTTCATATTTGCCAGTTGAGGGGTCACGACTACATCTGCCATCGGCAGTTCAAAAAAAGAAATACTTTTTCCCATAATGGTTGTGGTTTGCAATAAGACTCCCAAAGTGCCGCTAAATACTTGCTCTGCAGGTTCAGAAGAAATATTTACGGCAATGATAATATCTGCTCCCATTTGCTTTGCAAAACGAATGGGTATGGGTGAACTCAGTCCACCATCGACATAATCGCGTCCAGAAATACTAGTAGGAGCAAATATTCCAGGCACACTACTAGAAGCTCGGACTGCTTGACCAGTATCACCTCTTCGAAAAAGAATCGGCTCACCTGTTTTGAGGTCAGTGGCCACAATTCCCAGGGGGATTGACATATGTTCAATCAAGCGATTTTTGACGAGTTTATTCGTTTCTATTTGTAAGGCATCGCCTTTAATAAGTCCACCGAACTTCCCGGTAAATGGATTCGCCCAATCGGCGATCGTCGCCTCGTCCAAAATAATAGCTAATCGGTGTAATTCATTGCCGGAGATACCAGTTGCATAAACGGAAGCAATAACGCTACCGGC
>CAIMTR010000228.1 GCA_903844415.1 uncultured Gammaproteobacteria bacterium | reverse complement strand
CCCCAAAACCCCAAAACCCCGGATCTTACTCTACCAAATTTATATTCTAATTATAAAAAGTCTATGAACCACCCCCGCTTGAAGCCGAAAGACAGTGGTCTTTTCACTGTCTTAAAGAAACCCCCTGTTTGCAAGAACACTTGCGAGCCATTACTCATCAACTCAAACCGCAACCGACTCCTGACCGCCACATTTGCCAACACTGCTGAGTAAATTTCACACAGCTCATAGTTCGACTCTTTGACAGAGCAATCAAGCCAACGCTCAACGCAGGTTTACAAATGCAAACAACACCCTAATTTATTTTTAGAATTCAAGTCTAGCTCAAGTAATTCTGATGATGACTTCAAGAATTCCGAACAAATACCCGCGTGGCCTTTGCTTCTAAAACGGTTTTTGGAAATATCTATCCCCTGTATCTCCGGCTACTTCATGCTCACCCTCTAAGACCAGATCAACATCATCTTTATTAGTACGCTCGGTGAAAAAGAACAACTGGCCGCAGTTGGAACCGGAAACATGATAATTTGCATGCTCGTCTCCACGTTTATCTACGGAATCAATACTTCGCTCGAAAAATTCGTGACCCAAGCTTTCAGAAGAGGCAACCTCCGTGAGTGCGCCCTGTACATGCATCGCGCGATTTTTCTTAACACGATTGTTTTCGTTCCCATAACTCTGATTCTATTTCAAACAGACAGAATATTGCTGATGTTGGGCACCACCCAGGCAGTTGCGAATCTTGCCTACCAGTACGTTGTGTGGCAGCTACCTGGACTGCTGATGCATGGCTACGCTGACTCGATTAGCCTCATGCTGGCTGCTATGGGATTCCCATATATTATCGTTATTCTGCAGGTAATTGTTATTCCAATCCACGTAGTCACATGCTACATCTTTGTGCACAAGTTTGGATTTGGCCTCGTTGGGACCGCCTACGCCAGCAACATCTCAGGCCTGATCACTTTCTTACTCCAATTTGGACTCGGCTGGGCACTCAAAGAGATACAGGACGCCTGGTACTTCCCAACATCAGAGACTTTTTGCAAACTAAAGGAATTTTGCAGTGTGGCCATACCTGGCTGCGTCATGCTGTTTTTAGAGTATGCAAACTGGGAACTGATGATGCTAATGGCGGTAATGATGGGCAATCAGGATATCTTGGCTGCTCAGATTATCATTTCAAATGTGGGCAGCCTTGTGCTTAGTGTTCCTTACGGACTTTCAGTAAGCGCAGTTGCTGTGATTGGACAGGCACTCGGAGCCAACAACGCATAGTTAGCGAAAAAAAACACAGCCATGGTGTTTATCACTAGTTGTTTGACTGCTATTGTAACTTGCATTACTCTCGGTCTAACAAGCGACAAGATCACTAGCATTTAAAAATTTGACTCATAAGTTTCAAGTGCATTTATTCCCGCATTTTCTGTGTTCGCGTTGGCATTCTTCTTCGATTGGATGGCTTCATAAATGATGGGCTTCATTAAAGCCTGTGGTCAACAAAAGATAGCTGCAGTAGCGTCTTTCTTATCGATGATCTTGGTCAGCGTGCCAATTAGTTACATATGTGGTTTCTTGCTAGACATGAAACT
>CAIMTR010000227.1 GCA_903844415.1 uncultured Gammaproteobacteria bacterium | reverse complement strand
CCACCACCAGGGTTGGGTTGCGGTGTATAACCACTGGGTAACCACAAGGAACAGAGAATACTGATAATGGCCAGCGGGAAAAGGGCCAGAAATAAATTAGCCAGTGGTTTCTTCAAGCTACTCACCACAACTGTAATGGCAATAGTCCAACTGAACAGAGTGACTATCTTGAAAAAACCAAAATCTAAACCTGTATCTGTGGCTATAACCTGGATCACATTTAGCAAATGCAACAGCAGGGCCAACACAGCGCACTGCAAAACGTTGCGGTGTTTATCCACACCACGGATCAGGCTTTGTCCTTGCAGCAAAGTGCTGAGGGCGTAAAAGAAAACAGCACTTATCCCGGTAGCGATCGCAATCATATGGAAAGTCTCTCACATGTGACACTGGCAATAAATGTTTATTTGGCTGCATGAACCCTCCTTGTTGCTAGATACTGCTGGTTACTGATGATTATGTTGCCCAATGTAGCCACCCCCTTTGTTCAGCGCACGGCATTGGGTAGAATCCCGCGCCGCGCCGGTCTGCTCCGGTCTGCCAATTTTTAAGAGAAGCCAAGCCAATGTTCGAAACACTGACCGATCATCTTGCCCAGACCCTGCGTACCATCAGCGGTAAAGCCCGCCTGAGTGAAGACAATATCAAGGATAGTCTGCGGGACGTGCGCCGGGCACTGCTGGAAGCCGACGTGGCGCTGTCCGTTGTGAAAGATTTTACTGATCGGGTCAATTTGCGTGCGTTGGGACAGGAAGTAAGTCGCAGTCTGAGCCCCGGTCAGGCTTTTATCAAAATAGTCCAAGCCGAACTACAAGCCGTCATGGGCAACGAAAATGAAGCTCTCGACCTGCGCACAACGCCACCCGCTGTAATCCTAATGGCTGGTCTTCAAGGGGCTGGTAAAACCACCACAGTTGCCAAACTAGCGTTGTGGCTAAAAACAAAGGAAAAGAAATCCGTAATGTTGGTGAGTGCTGATGTTTACAGGCCAGCTGCAATCAAACAGCTCGAAATGCTCGCAGTTGAGGCTGGGGTAGAGTTTTTCGCCAGTAATAGTGATCAACAACCAGTGGATATAGTTCGTGCTGCAATTGCAGATGCTAAACGCAAATTTATTGATGTGCTGTTTATTGATACCGCAGGTCGCTTGGCAATAGACGCTGCCATGATGGCTGAGCTCAAAAATTTGCATGCAATTGCTAACCCGATAGAAACCCTTTTTGTGGTTGATGCCATGACTGGCCAGGATGCTGCCAATACTGCATTAGCCTTCAATGAGGCGCTGCCGCTGACTGGCGTCATTCTTACTAAAACTGACGGTGATGCACGGGGTGGGGCAGCGTTGTCGGTGCGGCAAATCACCGGCAAACCCATTAAATTTTTGGGGGTGGGTGAAAAAATTGACAACCTAGAGCCCTTTTACCCTGATCGATTGGCTTCGCGCATTCTTGGGATGGGAGACGTCCTGTCGTTAATTGAAGACGTAGAGCAAAAAGTCGATAAAGAAAAGGCTATGAAACTGGCCAGCAAAATCAAAAAAGGTGAACGTTTCGATTTGCAAGACTTCAAAGAACAACTGGAACAAATGCGCAATATGGGCGGCATCACTAATTTGCTGGATAAGATGCCGGGTATGGGCGGCATGGCCAAATCAGCTGCAGGTATGGTGGGGGACAAAAATTTTGTACGGATGGAGGCGATTATCAAT
>CAIMTR010000226.1 GCA_903844415.1 uncultured Gammaproteobacteria bacterium | reverse complement strand
CTCTAGCCAGGACGTGGTCCGTACCGGCTTCATCGCTTACCTGGCAAAAATTAATCCCCGCAGCGAATACCCTTTATATTAAGCGCGGATAGATTCTCTATAAATCCGGCCTTTCTGCATCACTAAAAAAGGCAGCTCTTGATGAAAACTCCCTCTTACGCACTTTTCGCCCTCTGGACACTGGCTAGCGCTATTTTTCCAGATCACTGAATTTTTAAAAGTAACACATCTCGGCGTTTTCCGTGTCCAGGTGAATGGCAAGAATGCCGGGCAAATGGACGAAGACGCTGATCTGGGTACATGCCAGCCATTCTTGCCCCTATTCGCTTACGTGCATCCACTATGAGTTCTCTCCACGAACAGTCCAACAACCCCGAACAAGGTCTGACTTTGGCGGTCGTTATACCCACCTTCAACGAATCACTCAATGTGGGCGTGCTGATCGAGCGCTTGCGTGCCACCTTGCAAGGTGTCTCATGGGAGGCAGTGTTTGTTGACGATGACTCACTCGACGGCACGGTTCAGCGTTTGCGTGAATTGGCCGCCACCTATCCCCAAGTGCGTTGTATTCGCCGCGTAGGTAGACGTGGTCTCTCAAGTGCCTGTGTTGAGGGCATGCTCTCAACCAGCGCCCCATACATAGCGGTGATGGACGCTGATCTGCAACACGACGAAACCATGTTGCCCACCATGCTGACCGTTTTGCGCGATGAGCCATATGACCTCGCCATAGGGACCCGCTATATGGAAGGCGGCAGCGTGGGTGACTGGGACGATAGTCGGCGTAACACCAGCCTATTTGCAACCACCTTAAGCCAACGCTTATTGGGTTTGACGATCAAAGATCCGATGAGCGGGTTTTTTATGTTGCGCCGTCATGTGATCGATGACGCTGTTTACAACCTCTCAAGCATGGGATTCAAAATTTTGGTGGATGTGGTGGTCTCTTCGCCCAAGACTTTGCGCATCAAAGAAATTCCATTCCGTTTTGGCCTGCGGGTAGCGGGCGAAAGCAAACTAGATAACCGCGTGGCGTGGGACTATTTGATGCTGTTAGCCGACAAAACCATCGGTCGCTACATCCCCGTGCAATTGCTGTCTTTCGCCAGCGTCGGTGCAGTGGGGGTGTTGGTGCATTTGAGTATTTTGTGGACGGGAATGGCTTTGTTGGCTGTGCCGTTTGTTTTTGCGCAAACCTCAGCAGTGTTGATCTCGATGGTTTTTAACTTCTTTTTAAACAACGCATTGACATACCGTGACAAACAATTACACGGCTGGGGGTGGTGGGTTGGTTTGATCAAGTTCATCTTGGCGTGCGGGATTGGCGCTGCCTCGAACGTTGGCGTTGCGTCCTATATATATAGCGACTGGGGTTACTGGTTGTTCTCTGGCTTGACCGGCATTTTGGTGGGGTTGATGTGGAACTACGTCACCGCCTCAATCTTTGTATGGCCACAAAAACGCAAAGGCTGATATGACGCGCTGGCCCCCTAGAGTTTTGATGGGCGTTGGATTTGGTGTTGTGGTGCACCTTGTGATGGGTGCACTCATTGATCTCTCGCCGGATGAAGCGCATTACGCGCTCTACGCCTCTCACTTGGACTGGAGTTATTACGACCATCCGCCCTTGGTAGGGTGGTTGCAGTGGTTGTTTTTGCAGTTCGGTGGATCCAATTTGTGGATGCGTGTGGTGCCCATGCTGGCTTGGGTATTCACAGCTTGGGGTGTGATCCGTTTGAGTGATGCGATGTATCCGCAAATCGCAAAGAGTTCAGTGTTCGGTTTGCGTGTTGATTTATTGCTTCTGCTGGTGAGCCCTATTCCACATTTGCTGGGATTTGCCTTAACACCAGATACTTTGCTTATGCCACTGACTTGTTGGGTGATGTGGTTGACTTGGCAACTGTGCGCGCAAGGAGAGGCCACATCTAAGAACGCTGGTAAAAGACTTGCAAGTAAACATGCAAACGTAAATTCGAATCAGTTAGTTACATGGCTCTTATTGGGGCTCGCCTTAGGACTATCTGGCTTGGCCAAATACACCGCTGTTTTTTTGGCATTAGGCGTAGTGTTGGCCTTATGCCGATACAAGGGTTGGCGTTGGCTCTTACAAGTCGGACCTTGGTTGGCTTTTGCGGTGGCTTTACTGTGTGTGATGCCAGTCCTTTACTGGAACGCGATGCACGATTGGACCTCGTTTGTTTACCAAGCGAATCACGCTGCGGGTAGCCAAACATGGCAGGTGCGCAAGTTGTTGCTCTTTGTTGTGGTGGTGATTATCTCGTTTGGCTTGGTTGTGCCTTGGGCTTTGAGAAAGGTTACGCCTGGTTTCTTTGTTACATCTTTTGGACTTCCAGGTGTTTTGCTATTGTTTTACCTATCGGGCAGGGGTAGTACTTTGCCGCATTGGGTGGCATCGTTCTTTATAGCTTTGTTACCGATGATTGCTGCAGGCGTGGTGGTTTTGATCGCGGAGCATCCGCGCACTATGCGCTTTGTATTGGCTATTCAAGCTTTGATTTGTATGGCGATGTTCCCCTTTATGTTGACGGGGGGGTTCTCTTCTGAAAATGAAAAGCAAGCCCACACTGCCCCAGGCGTTGGCGTAGATGAAGCAGCGAAAAACCCATTTGCAGATTTACATGGGTGGTCGCAAGCAGCAGAACATGGCGTACGTTGGGCTAAAGAGAAAAATGTTCCAACAATGGCTGTGACCAATTGGACGCTGGCTAGTCGGATTGCTTGGTATGCCCGCCCATTACCTGTGAAAGTGGTCAATGCCCACGGCGATCAGTTCGATATTTGGTTTGGCCGGTTTGCAGCGCATGAAGATGCGATATGGATTGATTGGTCTTTAATTAGTTTTTCTCCGCCAGTTGGTGATACGCAATTCGCCCGTTGTGACTTGCTGGAGAACTTACCCGTGCGGGTTGCTGGTCGTCAAATTGCGCACTTCAACATATTGCAGTGCCAAGATTGGTTGGGCCCAAGCGAATGAGTGCCTTAGTCGCTGTCATTGGGCTTTTTCTTGCAATTGTTTTGCAGGTTAATCATACCGAGCAAATACCATTATTTATGGCTATCAATGCCGTAACGGTATTCAATCCGCAATTATGGGCAGGCTTAACTTTTTTAGGTGACACAACTGTTGTGCTTTGCGTGATTGCGTTTGTATTACTTATGCGCCCTAGTATATGGGTGGGAGTCTTGGCGGCTATTCCGGTGGGAGGCATCACTTCGCTGACGCTGAAATGGTTTTTTGACGCACCACGACCTGCAGATGTCTTGGCGCTGACAGATTTTTATGTTGTGGGTTCTGTGTTGCGAGGGCACAGCTTTCCTTCGGGTCACACTATCACCGCATTTGCAATTGTGGGAGTGGTATCGGCTAGTTTTTGGATTGCGCACAAAAAAAATTCTGCACAGCTGGTTACCTTGGTTGATCAGGACAACAATATAAATTTGCATTGGTGGTTATTGATTGCATTGGCTATTGTTTTTGTTTTGGCTGTCTTGGTGGGCATCTCCCGCTTAGCAGTGGGTGCGCATTGGCCAGTTGATGTGTTGGCTGGCGCATGCGTTGGTTGGTTGGTCGGACTTAATGGTGCCTATATTGCACACCGTTGGCAAAGTGCTTGGCAAAACACCAAGAGCATTTGGCTATTACACTTTTTGTGCTGCGCACTTAGTTTGGATCTGCTCAACAGAACCTTCGAAGAACCTGTCGGTGTTTATATGTTGTGGCTTGGCATTGTATCCACTTGGGGTGCTCTGGTGCTGAAATTTTTTCAATCTTTGAATCAGCGCTAAACGGTTTTTGCAACCACGCATCAGCAAAACCCAAAGAGTAGATTCGCAATATCTGCGGGTAAACATTAACCAACCGCTCGGTCGGTTAATGGTAAATTCTGAGGTAGAAACCCTTACTGCAAGCAAGCACTTACTATGACATATCCTAAATCTCTAGGCTCAACAACCGATTACACGAGCAGCGTTTGGGTATGCTTTTGACCTTGTGCTTGAGTGCGCCGGACTGGCTCCAGTACGGTAGGTGCAACACACGGCGCGCCAGATTCTTTTGCTCATTCGGTTCACACCTCCAACAGTCAGCAGAATTGCTGCCGGCAGTGTGCAGTGTAAAGGAGAGACATAAACAGGGATTAAACCCGCGTTGGACTTTTATTAAGATTCAGGTAGTGATTGCAAGTACTGAATTTTCCAGAGGAAGCATATTTCTTAACAATGTTACTGGCATGGCTTCGTCGTTTGCAACCATACCACCCTCAGCGGCGCCGCGTCCGATGGCGTAATACTGCAAACCCTTGCGAGCGACGAGCGCCGGGTCGTAGAGATTCCTGCCATCGAAGATAACACCGTCCTTTAAGTGGGCTTTCAGCAAGCTGAAGTCAGGCGCGAGGAAGTGCTGCCACTCGGTGCAGATTACCAGTGCATCCGCGTTGCGCAGCACGGATTCCTTGGTGCCCATCAAGGTCAATTGTGGATGCTCCCCGTACAGACGTTGGGTTTCGTCCATTGCTTCTGGATCGAAGGCCAGTACCCGGGCGCCCGCTTCCCACAGCGCTTCCATCAGGATTCGGCTAGGTGCCTCCCGCATGTCGTCGGTGCGCGGTTTGAACGCGAGTCCCCACAGCGCAAAGGTCTTGCCTGTTAGTGAGCCCTGGTAATACGCTTGGATTTTGTCGAACAGACGCAGCTTCTGTCGCTGGTTCACGGCCTCTATCGCCTGCAGCATATCGCTGTGGTAGCCGTGGTTCAGCGCTGTTTGGTATAGAGCCTTTACATCCTTGGGCAGGCAGGAACCCCCGTAGCCGCACCCGGGATGGATGAACTGGTAGCCGATGCGCGGATCCGAACCGATACCGATACGGACATTCTCGGCGTCGGCGCCAACAAGTTCGGCAATGTTGGCGATTTCATTCATGAAGCTGAGTTTGCTGGCCAGCATCGCGTTTGCAGCGTACTTGGTCATTTCAGCAGAGCGGGTGTCCATAAACAGTAAGCGGTTTTGCGTGGTGTTGAACGGCGCGTACAGTTCACGCATCAACTCCTTTACCTTGTCGCTGTCGGTACCAACGATGATGCGGTCCGGTTTGCGAAAATCGCTGATGGCCGAACCTTCCTTCAGGAACTCGGGATTGGAAGCCACAGCAAACGAAAGGCAACTGTTGCGCTGTTGCAGTTTCGCGTTGATCGTATCCCGCACGAGATCCGCTGTGCCAATCGGCACGGTAGACTTCGTGACAACGACCTTAAAGTCTTCCATGTGGGTGGCGATGCTCTCGGCGACCGCCCTGACATAGCGTAGATCGGCGGAACCGTCTTCATCAGGAGGCGTGCCAACCGCAATGAAATGCAAGTCCCCATGAGCGACAGCTTCCATGACATTGGTAGTAAAGCGTAACTGGCCGCTCGTATGGTTTTCCCGCACGAGCAGGTCAAGCCCGGGTTCGTAGACTGGCATGAAGCCCTGCCTGAGTTTGTCGATCTTGATCTGATCGACATCCATGCATAGCACCTGATGCCCGACTTCCGCCAGGCACGCACCGCTGACAAGACCCACATAACCGCTGCCGTAAATCGTAACCTTCATCGTAGCGCATCTCCGGATTTCCAAATTGCAAATGATGCCGTGCGAATTATGCGTCCTTATAAAGATTCGTCGAGTTATTGGCGCGAGCAATTTATGAAGCGGGAAATTTAACCAAAAGTTCACATGCTATTTATTCGGAATTTACATAATTCTGGTTTAGCAAATTTTGGGTTGTCTGCGTCGTAGCATTTTGCGTGAAGTGCACCACATAAACGGGCGCTTGCTTGGATCCTACCAACTCCATCACGGTGGCCTCCAGCACCGATTTTTTTCGTAGCGAAAGGTTAATGGTGCTGGTGCGGTAGGGCCAGGCCTTTTTGAGGAAGGTACCAACTTCACATGATCTCGGACGATGCGGCCGAGGGTTTGCGGTGCGGTGCGTGGGCGATAGCCTGCAAAGCAGGGGCGATTCAACGCTAGTGGTGGCAGGATTTCAGCTGGGCTGAGCGGGTATCGGGCGCTAAAGATGGGCAAAAACAAGCCGGAAATGGTGAACAATTCAGAGATGGATTAAACGGATTGGGCGTTTATAATTCCGATACTAATTTGGATCTTGTCTCTGCGGAGTATGCAGTCAATGAATTTTAAAAAATGGGCCCTTACCCTAGTGGCTTGTCTGCTGGTGTTTGCAGCGCTGGCAACTTACAAGGTCATGGACATCCGTGCGTCCATCGCAATGGCCGAAGCCTATCCAGAGCAGTCGGAAACGGTCGAAGAAGCCCTGGTGAGTACGGCTCAGTACACGCCAACAATCAGCGTTATAGGCGAAATCGTTGCACCGCAACGTCTTGACCTGCGCAACGAGATTGGCGGCGAGATCACTTCGGTGAATTTCCGGTCGGGTGATCGCGTGGTAGCGGGTCAGTTGCTCATCCAACTCGACACCACGGTGCAGGAAGCCAACCTCAATGCGGCCAGAGCGCGCGCGGACCTGGCGCGTGTGGTGCATGAGCGTAATCTGAAACTGATTGAGTCGCGCGTCATCAACGCAGACCAGCTCGACAGAACGCAGGCAGAGCTGACATCCGCCGAGTCCGAAATCACTGTGCTCGAACGCACGATCGAGAAGCTCACGCTGCGCTCGCCGTTTGCCGGCCGGGCTGGCCTGCACAACTTCGAAGTCGGCCAGTTCTTGCCGGACAGCGCACTGATCACGAGCCTGATCGGTGACACCGCCGATATGTGGGTCGACTTCCAGATGCCGCAGTTCTATCCGCAGTTGCCGGTCGGTACCGATGTCGGCATCACAACAATCAGCAACAATAGCGACGCCGCGCGCACCAGCGCCACGATCATCGCGGAAAACACTGTGCTGAATGCCAACAACCGTAGCCGTGGCTATCGCGCCAGTGTGCCAAATGAGGGTCAGCAATACGCTCCGTCAACTGTCGTCCAACTCGACGTGCCGATCGGTGCGCCCGCGCAGTTGCTGCAGGTGCCGGTACTCTCCGTACAGAACGATCCGCTCGGCCAGTACGTGTTCGTGCTGCGCAGCGATGGCTCTGGAGTATTGCGTGCAGTACGGCAACAAGTGCAGGTGCGGCTGATCGAAACTGACCGTGCACTACTTGAAGTTGGCACCGGGCTGGAAGCGGGTACGCGCATCGCTGCTGCCGGCGCGTTTAAACTTTATGAGGGCATTCTCGTGTTCACGCGCGAACGTAACCGGGCCAGCGCTGAGAACACCAACGCCGGCGCCGCAAACGTGGAAGCGCAGTAATGGATATCTTTGTCAAACGTCCGACGCTGGCGCTCGTGGTTTCAGTGGTTATTTTGCTCGCCGGACTTTTCACCGTGGGGAAAATCCCGGTGCTGCAGTTTCCGCAGATCGAAAGTACCTCGCTGCAGATCACGACCGCCTATTTTGGCGCCTCTGCTGAAGTCGTACAGGGCTTTATCACCGAGACCATCGAAGAAGTCGCGATGACAATTCCCGGCGTGGACTATGTCGACAGCACGACCACCGCTGGCATAAGCCGCGTTACTGCTTGGCTTGACCTCAATGCAGACAGCACGCGTGCGCTCGCAGAACTCACAACGCGGCTCGCGCAGATCAGCTACGAACTACCGGAAGGTGCCGAAGATCCCGCCGTGGAAGTGATTCGCGCCGACCGCTCGAACGCGCTGTTCTACCTTGACGTAAAAGGCGAAGACTGGACTCGCACCGAACTAACCGACTACATGGAGCGCCGGGTTAATCCGCTGTTGGCTGGCATCGAAGGGGTGCAGCGTGTTGGTTTGGAAGGCGGCCGTGCACCAGCGATGCGGGTGTGGATCGATCCGGCGAAGATCGCCGCGCTGAACATCGGTGCCGACGAAGTAATGGCGGCGATCCGCGCCAATAACGTCATCGCCACTGTGGGTAAGAGCGAAAATGCCTCGCAGCAGTTCAACCTGCTCAGTAACGCCACACTGCAAACGGCAAACGATTTCCGCAGTCTCGTTATCGTCGAACGCGATGAAGCGATCATCCGTCTTGGCGACATTGCGCGCGTAGAGGTTGGCGAAACCCGCGGCGAGTCCAATGCGCGCTACGACAACGACACCACGATTTACCTATCGATCTGGCCGATGCCAGGAGCCAACGAAATCGAGATCGGTGACGCGGTGTACCTAAAACTGGACGAGATCAACGCCACGCTGCCGGCCAACCTGCAAATTCGCATCGCCGAGGACGGCACTACTTACATGCGCGACTCACTCAGTGAAATTTTCACCACACTGTTTGAAACTATCCTGCTGGTCAGCCTCGTCGTGCTGCTACTGATGGGTTCGTTCCGTACTGCGCTCGTGCCGCTGGTCACCATTCCGATCTCGATTCTCGGCGCCATCGCTGTAATCCACCTGCTGGGGTTTTCATTGAACTTACTCACAGTGTTGGCGGTCGTGCTGTCCGTTGGCCTTGTGGTAGACGATGCGATTGTTGTTGTCGAAAACGTCTCGCGCCATATCCACGAAGGCCGCAGTCGTCTGGACGCTGCGCTGCTCAGCTCGCGTGAACTGTTTGCGCCGATCCTCGCGATGACCTTCACACTGGGTGCGGTGTATACGCCGATCGGCTTCGTGTCTGGTTTCACCGGTAGCTTGTTCAAGGAATTCGCGCTGACGCTGGCGGTGGCCGTCATCATCTCCGGCATTGTCGCGATTACGCTGTCGCCGATCATGAGTTCATGGGTTTGTGCCGAACATGGGCACGAGAGTCGAATGACCAGACGAGTCAACGCCTGGTTCGACAACTTGAAGACGCGCTATGAACGCACGCTGGCGAAGAGCTTTGGCTGGCGCAACCAGATCCTGTTCGTCGCGTTCTTTATTTCTGCCTTGATGGTGCCTTTCTACATGTTCTCCGCCACCGAACTGGCGCCGGTGGAGGACCAGAGCGGCGTCTTCCTGATCATTGAGGCGCCGCCGGAAGCCTCGCTCGAATACACCGATGACTATATGCATGATGTCATTGATCAGGTGCAGGCCAATGTGCCGGGGCTGGACATGATCTGGCAGGTGATAAATCCCAACAACGGATTCGGCGGCATCGAGCTCGTACCCTTCCACGACCGGGAACAGTCGGTCGAAGAAATGTTGCCGGCGATCACAGCGCAATTGAGCAGCATTACCGGCCTGCGAGTATTTCCCTCGTTGTCAGCGAGCCTGCCGAGTGCCGGCCAGTCCGACGTCGAGATGGTCGTGCTGTCGACCGACAGCTATGAAAATATGGCGGCCAATGCCCAGAAGCTAGTACAGGCCGCGCAACAAAGTGGCCAGTTCCTTTATGCCAACACCGACCTCACCCTGAACCTCGCGCAATATCGCATGGAGTTCGATCACGAGCGCATCGCTGACCTTGGCATGGACGTCAACTCCGTGAGCTCGCAATTGGCAACACTGCTTGCGGAAATGGACGCGAACCGTTTCAACTCCAACGGCAAGGCTTACCGCGTGATCCCCATGGTGGAAACCGCCGCGAGCGGCACGCCAGATGCATTGCTGGACCTGTCGATCCGCGCACCTACAGGCGGGCTAATTCCGCTGCGCTCGCTGGTGACGCTGCAGCTGCTAACAAGCCCGAGTTCGCTGAGCACCTTCAATCAACAGCGCGCATTCCGCATTACCGGCGCGGTGATTCCCGGCAACACCAGTGGTCAGGCGCTGACAACCTTGGAAAATGCCGCCGCCGATCTGCTGCCTGCTGGCTACAGCGTGGACCATGGCGGCATGTCGCGGCAGTTGCGCAAGGAAGGTTCCACGATGATTTCGGTACTGATGATTTCGGTGATCGTTGTGTACTTGGCACTGGTCGTGCAGTTCAACAGCTTCAGACTGCCGCTCGTGGTACTGCTGGGCTCGGTGCCGCTGGCACTGTCAGGCGCTATGCTGTTCAGCTTTCTGGGCCTTACTACGATCAATCTTTACGCGCAGATAGGGTTCGTAACCCTTGTTGGCCTCGTCGCCAAGAACGGCATATTGGTCACTGAGTTCGCACACAGGGAGCAAGAACGCGGTCTGGCGAAGATTGATGCAATCCGTTCAGCAGCATCGTTACGTCTGCGCGCGGTGTTGATGACCACGGCCGCGACCGTACTTGGGCACTTTCCACTCGTGCTTGTCTCCGGTGCCGGGGCGGAGGCGCGCAACAGCATTGGGATTATCCTGGTAGCTGGTATGGCCATCGGCACGCTGTTTACACTGTTCATTCTGCCGTCGGTTTATTTGTGGCTGGCCCAAGAAACAAAAGTTGGTGTGGAAAGTCACGATACTTCATTTGCCTAGCGGCTATTCATGACGCGGCGCGAGCATGGTGGAGAACTGAATGCGCGGCGCGAAAAACGGTCCGGATCCGGTGACGTAATCCAGTGCAAAACTCGTACCATTGCTGTCATTCGGAATCTGGACATCGTTGCGATCCTGCCACGCGGCTCCCACCTCAATATCCAAGACGGAACCGGCGAGGGACTGGGCTGATGCTTCCCCGGCGAGGGCAAGGATAGCCACTGCGCAGACGATGCTAGTTATATATTGCAGTGGCGCTATTTTGAGTTTCGGCATATCGAATTCCTTTCGTTATTGTTGGGTGCTAAAAATCCACTCGGCGATCTGCCTTGCAGTCAGCGTTTCTTCGTGGCGATTCTTCACACAATCCAGTACGGCCTTTGCTAAATTCAGTGCCATCAAAACTCCCTAAAAATATATTGTTCCTATACGCATCCGGGTATTGTCCAAAATGGCTGTTTTGGCTAATATAGCCATCTTTAATAACGCTTGTCCGGGATGTTCCAGGCAGGCAGCTGAGGACCTTCGAGATGAAATACATGCAGGCTACTGACGCCAAGAACCGCTTCGGGGAATTGCTTGAGGACGCCATCAGCGAACCCGTCGTCATCCAGAAAAACGGACGCGATGTCGCCGTTCTGGTGTCCAAAGCCCAGTTCGACAAGCATTACAGCGCACGCCCCAACAAAGAGCTTGTGCAGCGCTACCACGAGGAAAGCATCGAACGCTTTGGGGCACTCTACGAAGCCTTGGCCAAGTAAGGTATTGCCATGGACGGTTATTACTTGGACATGGAAGACGTGCTGCTGCTTCACAAGCGCCAATTGGAGAAATTCGGCGGTGCCCCCGGTATCCGCGATGCCGGACTGATTGAAGCGGCGTTGGCCAGACCGCAATCTGGTTACTACCGGGACCGCATCGAGGAAGCCGCCGCGCTGTGGGAAAGCCTGACGATGAATCATGGATTCATTGATGGCAACAAGCGTGTGGGTTTCGCAGCGACCTATGTGTTTCTCCGGATCAACGGGTTGACTATTACCGTCACGGTGAAGACAACACTGAAGTTCGTCATTGGCAATCTCGAAGCGGGCAGATTTACGAAAGATGTGCTCGAAAGCTGGCTGAGGAAACATACCCAGCGCGATTCTCCATAACGTATTCTGTTGGGTTTATTGTTATTCGCACTGAGCCTCGACGTTGCCGGCGTCTTCAGCGCTGGCGCTTCTCAGTTTCCGTCCACCGACAACTCCAACAACACCAAGCTACGCGGCAAAGGCGCAAAGCCAAACACCGGCACTGCCACTACCGCGGAGATGCTCGACGACAAGAGTTACATCGAAAAGCGGGCAGCAATGACTTGGGCTCAACGTCTCAAGCGGGTATTGGGGGCTAAAGATTGGCAAAAACAAGCCGGAAATGATGAACAATTGAGGGATGGATTAATCGGATTGGGCGTTTTACTTTCTATGCTCAAATTCCAATACAGGTCGGAGTTTGGATTATCAGCGGTCTTGACATGAAATTCACAACTTCAGTGTAATCTTGTGCTACATAACTCCCTAGGAGATTCAGACATGATACGTAATTTCGGCGTCTTGATAGCACTCATGTTTTTGAATGCCTGCGCCAGCGTACCGCAGACCAGTGGGGTGCAGCTCGTATCCGATAAGCCACTCGAAACCATCACCGATCAGCAGGGGCGTAACGTATCCCGTGATGTGGATGCTGCCCGCCTGTCTGAAATCAAAAGCTATGTCCTGCCGGAGATTAACCTTACCCTGCCTGCCG